>JBILSK010000523.1:0-2642 GCA_044372165.1 Burkholderiaceae bacterium
CGTCGCAACCGCCTGATCGCGGGCTTGTCCAGCGGCGTGCTGGTGGTGGAAGCGGCGCTGCGCAGTGGCTCGCTCATCACCGCCCGGCTGGCCGGGGAATACGGCCGCGAGGTCTTCGCCATCCCGGGCTCCATCGATTCCCCGGTTGCTCGGGGGTGCCATGCGCTCATCCGCCAGGGGGCCAAGCTGGTCGAGACGGTCGAGGAGGTCCTGGAGGAGTGCCGGGCGCCGGGGCCCGCGCCTGGAGCCCCCCCCGAACTCACGTCCAGCCCGCCCGGCCCCAGCCGCCCAGACACCCTTGTTGGCAGCCGGGGTAAAGACCCCGTTCTGGACGCCATCGGATTCGAGGCCGTGCTGCCCGACACCCTGGCCGAACACCTCGGCTGGGCCGCCGGCACACTGGCTGCCCGCCTCATCGAACTGGAACTCGAGGGCAGCGTGCAACGGCATCCGGATGGCCGGGTCACGAGACCCGCACCAAAAGGCTGACTTGCCAGTGCGCGGACGCGCCTCTTATGATTGGTCCCCCCGACGACGGGCCGACCGCTTGGCGTTCGGTCCCCGCGGCAACACGGAACACATCAAGCCGCCAGCATGGGAAAGTCACTGATCATCGCCGAGAAGCCTTCGGTTGCGACCGATATCGCGAAGGCGCTCGGAGGCTTCACCAAGCAGGGCGACCACTTCGAAAGCGACGACTACGTCCTGTCATCCGCCGTGGGCCACCTGGTGGAAATCGCCGCCCCGGAGCAGTTCGAGGTCAAGCGCGGCAAGTGGTCGTTCGCACATCTGCCGGTCATTCCGCCCCACTTCGACCTGCGCCCCATCGAGCGCGGCGCCGATCGCCTGAAGCAGCTCACCCGCCTGATCAAGCGCAAGGATGTCGACAGCCTGATCAACGCCTGTGACGCGGGCCGCGAAGGCGAGCTGATCTTCCGGCTGATCGCCCAGCATGCCAAGGCAAAGCAGCCGGTGCGCCGCTTGTGGCTGCAGTCGATGACGCCCAACGCCATCCGCGAGGGCTTCGCCAAGCTGCGCGAAGACACGCAGATGATGCCGCTGGCCGATGCCGCCCGCTGCCGCTCGGAGGCCGACTGGCTGGTCGGCATCAATGGCACGCGCGCCATGACCGCCTTCAATTCGCGTGACGGCGGCTTCTTCCTCACGACGGTGGGCCGGGTGCAGACGCCCACGCTGGCCATCGTGGTCGAGCGCGAGGAGCGCATCCGCAAGTTCAAGCCGCGCGGCTACTTCGAGGTCAAGGCCCGCTTCGATGCCAAGGCCGGCCAGTACGAAGGCCGCTGGTTCGACCCGGCCTTCCAGAAGAGCGCCGACACCGACGCCCGCCCCGAGCGCATCTGGGATGAAGCCAAGGCCCGCGCGATTGCCGAAGCCTGCCGCGGCAAGGCTGGCACGGTCGAGGAAGAAGCCAAACCCGCCACCCAGGCGCCGCCGGCCCTGTTCGATCTCACCAGCCTGCAGCGCGAGGCCAACGGCCGCTTCGGCTTCTCGGCCAAGACCACGCTGTCGCTGGCCCAGGCGCTCTACGAGAAGCACAAGGTTCTGACTTACCCCCGAACCGACTCCAAGGCGCTGCCGGAAGACTATGTCAGCACGGTCAAGCAGACCCTGGGCATGCTGGAAGACGTGCCGCCCTACGGCCAGTTCTCGGTCCAGATTCTGAACCGGGACTGGGTGAAGCCGGGCAACAAGCGCATCTTCGACAACACCAAGGTCTCTGACCACTTCGCCATCATCCCCACCTTGCAGGCGCCCAAAGCCCTGTCGGATGCCGAGCAGAAGGTCTACGACCTGGTGGTCAAGCGCTTCCTGGCGGTGTTCTTCCCGTCGGCCGAATTCCGCGTCACCACCCGCATCACCACCGTCGAGATCCATGCCTTCAAGACCGAAGGGCGGGTGCTGGTCAATGCCGGCTGGCTGGCCATCTATGGGCGTGAGGCGATCGAGGCCAAGACCGGCAAGGACGGCGACGAGGCCAGTGCCGGCACGCTCGTGCCGGTAGAGGAAGGCGAGCGAGTGCTCACCTCAGACATCGACGCCCTGTCTCTGGCCACCCGTCCGCCGGCCCGCTTCAACGAGGCCACCCTGCTGTCGGCCATGGAAGGCGCGGGCAAGCTGGTCGATGACGAAGAGCTGCGCGAAGCCATGGCCGCCAAGGGCCTGGGCACGCCAGCCACCCGCGCCCAGGTGATCGAGGGCTTGATCAACGAGAACTACCTGGTGCGTGACGGCCGCGACCTGATCCCCACCACCAAGGCATTCCAGCTGATCACCCTCCTGCGCGGCCTGGGCGTGGCCGAGCTCACCATGCCGGAGCTCACCGGCGAATGGGAATACAAGCTCTCGCAGATGGAGCGCGGTCGGCTTGACCGCGACGCCTTCATGAACGAGATCGCCGAGATGACCCGGCACATCGTCGAGCGCGCCAAGGGCTATGGCACCACCGACGTGCCCGGCGACTACGCGACGCTGGCCTCGCCCTGTCCGCGCTGCGGCGCGGTGGTCAAGGAAAACTACCGGCGCTTTGCCTGCACCGGCTGCGAGTGGTCCATCACCAAGTCGCCGTCTTCCCGGCTGCTCGAGCCCGCGGAAGCGGAGTCCCTGATCCAGGAGCGGACGAT
>JBILSK010000525.1:0-2640 GCA_044372165.1 Burkholderiaceae bacterium
AAATACTGGGATTCGGTGAACCGGCGAGTGCGGCGCGGGTTGGCGAGAATCTCGCCTTCGGCGATGCACACCCGCGCTTCGTGCGCGCGAAAATCCTCGGGGGCGACGAACTGCACCGGATGCGTGGCCACCACGGGCAGGTCCTGGGCGATCGCCAGGGCCACCGCAGCGCGCAGATGTGGTTCGCACTCGGGCGCACCGGTGCGCTGCACCTCGAGGTAGTAGGCGTCGGGAAAACGCGCCGCCCACTGCCGCGCCAAGGCCGCGGCGGAATCGAGGCTGCCCGCCAGCAGGGCCTGGCCGACATCGCCGCGCTGCGCGCCCGACAGGGCGATCAGGCCGTGATCGCCTGCGGCATCCCGCTCGAGGGTGTCGAACCACTCGCGCTTGAGTTCCGCGTGACCTCGTCCGGCATTGTCCAGCCAGCCCCGCGACAGCAGCTCGCACAGGTTACGGTAGCCGGTGCGGCTGCGTACCAGCAGCAGCAGCTCACCGGGCCGATCGAGATCGACCGGGTTCTCGATCCAGACCGAGACGCCCAGGATCGGCTTGATGCCCTTGCTGCGGGCGGCCCGGTAGTGCTTGATCCAGCCGAAGACATTGCTGCCATCGGTGAGCGCCAGTGCGCCCTGGGCATCGACCCGGGCAGCATCGACCAGCGCATCGATGCGAACGATCGAGTCGGTGATCGAATATTCCGAGCGGACCCGGAGGTGGACGAAGTGCGGTGCCGGCATCGGCCCATTCTACCGTCGGCACGCCTCGGGCCTTCGGTGGCACGTTCACCTTCGGCGGTGGCGACCGGCAAGGCGATGGGGACAGCTATACTCCGGCGCCGAGCCACCCACTTGCCTGCCGCATGAACGATCCGGCCCCGCTGGCCGCCTCGCCCGCCCTGCGCACGACCGCTGCCCGTCAGGTCCACCGCCGGGCGCTGCTGACGCTGATCGCCTGCACCTTCCTCTGGAGCACGGCAGGCGTGGCCACCCGATTCCTCGACCGCGCCGAGGGCTTCGAGATCGCCTTCTGGCGCTCGATCTTCTGCGCGCTGACCGTGGTCGCCACCATGATCGCGCTGCATCGAGGCCAGTGGGTCGAACGCAGCCTGTCCGCAGGCTGGGCGGGTTGGCTGTCGGGGCTCATGTGGGCGGTGATGTTCACCTGCTTCATGCTGGCCCTGAGCTTCACCACCGTGGCCAATGTCCTGGTGGTGCTGGCGGCCGGGCCCCTGCTGGCCGCCTTGCTGGGGATGGCGCTGCTGCGCGAGGCCGTCGCCCCTCGCACCTGGCTGGCCATTGCGTTGGCCAGCATCGGCTTGCTCTGGATGGTTCGCGAAGGCCTGAGCGGCGACGGCATCCTCGGGATGGCGGTCGCCTTCGGTGTGCCGGTTGCCTCAGCCCTCAATCTGGTGCTGCTGCGTCGCACCGGCGCGCGCGTCGATCTGTTGCCGGCCGTGCTGATCGGTGCCTTGATCAGCGTGGCGGTCACGCTGCCGCTGGCCTGGCCCCTGTCGGCCAGTGCGCGAGACCTGGCCATCCTGGCCGCACTGGGCTGCTTTCAACTGGCTCTGCCCTGCATGCTGATGGTGCGGGCGGCGATGTTCCTCGCCCCGCATGAAATCGCGCTGCTGGGCCTGCTCGAGGTGGTGCTGGGGCCCTTGTGGACTGCGCTGTTTGCAGGTGAGCGGCCCGGCCTGGCCACGCTGGAGGGTGGCGCCCTGGTGCTGGTCGCCCTGGCCTTGAACGAGCTGCTCGCCCAGCGCGAACGCCGCCGCCAGCTCGGCTGAACCGGTCCGGCCTGCATCGCATTGCGCCCGGGCCCGCGTCGGCTCGCCGTCTTCAGTCGGACGCGCTCGTTGCTGCGCTCACTTCTCCACGAAGGCGCGCTCGATCACATAGTCGCCCGGCACCCCCAGCGACGGCGAGATGACGAATCCACGCTGGTCAAGCAGTGCGCGGGTATCAGCCAGCATCGCGGGACTGCCGCAGATCATGGCGCGGTCGTGTTCCGGCGACAGCTCCGGCAGGCCGATGCCCTGCGTCAGCAGATTCTGCGAGATCAGGTCGGTGATGCGCCCCTGGTTCCTGAAGGGCTCGCGGGTCACGGTGGGGTAGTAGATCAGCTTGTCGCGCAGCAGCTCGCCGATCAGCTCGTCGGACGGCAGCTCGTGTTGCAGGTAGTTTCCGTACGCCAGTTCGCTCACCAGGCGCACGCCGTGGACCAGCACCACTTTTTCGAAGCGCTCGTAGGTCTCGGGATCCTTGACGATCGACAGGAAGGGCGCCAGGCCCGTGCCGCTGCCGAACAGATAGAGGTTGCGGGCGGGCTTGAGATCATCGATCACCAGCGTGCCGGTCGGCTTGCGGCCGACCAGCACCGAATCGCCGGTCTTCAGGTGCTGCAGGCGCGAGGTGAGCGGGCCATCCTGCACCTTGATGCTGAGGAACTCGAGATCTTCCTCGTAGTTCGCGCTGGCGATGCTGTAAGCGCGTACCAGCGGCTTGCCCTCCACTTCCAGGCCAATCATGACGAAGTGGCCGTTGCGAAAGCGCAGGCCCGGATCGCGGGTGGTCCTGAAGCTGAACAGCGTCTCGTTCCAGTGATGGACATCGAGAACGGTCTCGGAGTTGAACGCGGAAT
>JBILSK010000524.1:0-2640 GCA_044372165.1 Burkholderiaceae bacterium
CCAGGAAGAAATGCCAGCCGGTCACATCGGAGCGGTGATGGGCCGCCTGCATGCGCTGGCCCTTGAGCGTGTAGGTGAGCATGCCCTGCGGCCGGCCGAGCGCTTCGGCGAAGCTCGCAGCCAGTGCCGGACCGCCCACCTCTCCTGGCGCAACGAAAATGCGGTCGGGGTTGCGGTGCAGCACCGTCTGCTGCTGATCGTTCAAGGCAAAGAAGGACAGGTCGGGCGGCAATGCGATGCGCCGCTCGACCAGTGCCGACAGCAATCGCGCGCGCACCGAGCTGCCGATGGCGGCGACCATGCGGCCGTCCTTCATCACCGGGGTGGCAACGATGATCGAGCGATGCCCGGTGGCCTTGCTCACCACCAGATCGCCCATCACGGCGCGGCCAGCGAGCAGGGCAGGGTAATAGGCGCGGTCAGCGAGCTTCTGTGCCGCCAACCCCTCCTGGGTCGTGTAGTAGGTGCCATCGGGCAGCATGTACCAGGTGGCTGCATCCGTCCCGATATCGCGGTGCAGGGCCTCGAGCATGGGCTTGACCTCGTCCCAGCGGCCTGACGCGGCCTGCGGCAAGACGGCCAGCACCCGCTGGGCGTGCTGCAGGCCCAGCAGATGCTCCTCGACCAGCCCCTCGAGTGCCTGCACCGCGAGCTGAGCGTCGGTCGTGAATGCCGCGAGACGCGCCGATGGCGCCTGGGCATGGGCATGGGCTGTGGAGGGCATCACGGCTGACGCACAGACCAGGGCTCCAGACGCCATGGCGGCACGAAACAGCGTCGCAACAGAGGGGAAACCCATCAAGGGACTCCGCCTCACTTGCGCCCGAGCGAGCGGGCCAGCTCCATCCCCAGCCCCTTGTTCACGAAATCGGTCACATAGACCTTGGCCAGGTCCACCTCGCCGGCCTTGAACAGTCCGGCTGTGACCATCCGGTCATGGAAGTCCTTCACCCGAGCCGGATCGATGGCGCCGATGCCGCGCGTGAGCGCCTCGCCGGAATCAACGATGCCCAGCTGCCGGAGGATCGCCACCCCGCGGTCGAGCTCCTCCTGGCTGACCTCGCGATTGAGCTTTCGGATCATCGCGTCGCCGGCCGTCCGATCCCCGTACAGGTAGTTCACCCAGCCGATGATCGAGGCGTCGACGAAGCGGCGAACCGTCTCGGGGCGCTTGGCCACCATGTCGGGTCGGGTCTCGATGGTCGTCGAGCAGGTCGACCAGCCGTGGTCGGCGAGCAGGAACACCTTGGGCGGCCGGCCCAGGATCTTTTCGATCGAGATCGGTTCGGCGGTGGCGTAGCCCTGCTGCACGACCCGCTTGTTGGCGAGGAAGGGCGCCGAATTGAAGGTGTAGGGCTTGAGCTGTTCGTCTCGAAAGCCCTCGGTCTTCATCCACTGCCAGAAGCTGAACTGTCCGTCCTTGCCGACCAGCAGGGTGGGCGCCCGCTTCAGGTCGCCCCAGGTCTCGTACTCGCCGGGATGAGCAATGAAGACCTGAGGATCCTTCTGGAACATCGCGGCGACCACGACCGTGGGCACCTTGTTGCGCACGTTGTCGAAGGTGTGCAGCAGGTTGCCGGTCATCAGGAAATCGATGCGACCTGCGGGCAGCAAGGGGCGGTTGTTGACCTGCGGCCCGCCCTCGCGGATTTCCACCTCCAGCCCGGCCTTGCGATAAGTGCCGTCGGCCAGCGCCTGAAAGAAGCCGCCATGGGCTGCCTGCGCCTTCCAGTTGGTGGCAAAGACCACCTTCTCGAGGGCGCCCTGCGCGGCCACCGGTCGGCCTGCCAGGGCGACCGAAACGCCCGCCGCCTGCCCGAGCAGGGCACGACGGGTCCGAAAGGCCAGAGGGACATCAGGATGAGACATGCAAGGGCTCCTTGGTCGAGACGCGGCGATCAGCCACGCGGCAATTCGCTGTCATGCCAGCGCCCGAGCAGGCGACGGGCCAGGCCATCAAACACCAGGAAGATCGCGATGCCCACGGCGGACACCAGCGTCAAGGCGGCAAACATCTTGGGGATCTCGGTCCGAAAGCTCGCCTCCAGGATGCGCGAGGCCAGCCCGGTCTCGCGTCCGGCAGCCCCCGCGGCAAACTCGGCGACCACCGCGCCGATCAGCGATAGCCCTCCCGCGATCCGCAGGCCGGCCAGGAAATACGGCAGGGCACTGGGCACCAGCAGCAGGCGCAGCCGCTGCCAGGGTGTCGCGCCATACAGGCTGAACAGGTCACGCAGGTTCGAGTCGGCGCTGCGCAGGCCCACCACGGTGTTGGCGAGGATCGGGAAGAAGGCGACGATGAAGGCGCATAACAGCAGCGCCACGGTGGTCGACTCGACATAGATCAGGATCAGCGGTGCGATCGCCACGATGGGCGTGACCTGCAGGACGATCGCCAGCGGAAACAACGCGAGCTCAAGGGGGCGCGACAGGGCGAAGACCGCCGCAAGCAGGACCCCGCCCACCACGGCAGCCAGCAGCGCACCGAAGGTGATGCGCACCGTGAACCACAGGGAGGGCAGCAGCGAGGGCAACTCCTCGCGCAGCGTCGTCGCCACCAGGGACGGCGCCGGCAGGATGTAGTGCGGAATGTCGTTCCAGCGGACCAGCGCCTCCCAGGCCGCCAGCAGGCCGAGCGAC
>JBILSK010000526.1:0-2637 GCA_044372165.1 Burkholderiaceae bacterium
GGGGCAGGTTGCTCAGGCTGGGCAAGGCCATCGACTCTTCGTAGACATCATTGAGCGAGCGGCCGGCGAGCTCGACCTCCAGGGTGATGTTGCGGCTGCGGTTGAGTCGATCGATTTGCGCCGGGCCACTGTCGATGCCCAGCTCGGCGACATTGGCCAGCATCACCGGGCCGTTGCGCCCCGGCACAGTGAGCCGCGACAGAGCCGCGATGTCGGCCCGCACGCCGTCGGGCAACTTCACGCGCACCGGCACCTGACGCTCGCTCAGATTGAGCTTGGGCAGGCTCACGTCATAGTCGCCTGCGGTCGCCACGCGCACCGTTTCGGCAATGGCAGCGGTCGTCACGCCGAGGTCGGCTGCACGCGCCGCGTCCGGGCGCACGATGATCTCCGGTCGCACCAGGCTGGCACTCGAGCTCACATTGCCGATCCCCTTGAGGGTACGCAGCTCGCGCTCGGCGGTTTGACCGGCCTGCGTGAGCGCACCTGCGTCGTCGCTGCGCAGCACGATCTGCAACTTCACGCCGGTGTCCTGCGAGCCCACGCTGATGCGCACACCGGGCACGACTGCCACACGCTCGCGGATGTCGCTTTCGATGAGCTGCTGCGAACGATTGCGGTCTTCACGCGGGGTGAGCATCACCCGCAGCACGGCCTTGCGCACCTCGGGCGCCCCACCGGGAGCGAAGACATCGCCGGCGGCGCCACCGCCCACCGAGCTCACCACGCGCTGCACATGCGGTGTAGCGGCGGTGATCACGCGCACCTGCTCGGCCGCGGCCAGGGTTTCGGTGAGCGTGCTGCCCGGGGGCAGCTCGACGCTCACCTGGGTCTGGGCACGGTCGGCCGGCGGCACGAAGCCCTTGGGCAGCAGCGGCACCAGCGCCAGCGAGCCAACAAAAAAGAGCGAGGCAAGCAGCAAGGTGATGCCGCGATGACGCAGGCACCAACGCACCGCGGCCAGATAGGCACGCATCACCGGCCCATCGGGCGCGCCATCGCTGCCCGTCACGTGGCGGGCGGGCTTGAGCAGGTAGGCCGCCATCATAGGCGTCAACAGTCGCGCCACCATGAGCGAGGCCAGGATGGCCAGCACCGCAGTCCAGCCGAACTGCTTGAAGAACTTGCCCGGCACGCCCGCCATGAAGGCAGTCGGCAGAAACACCGCCACCAGCGCAAACGTGGTGGCCACCACCGCAAGACCGATTTCATCGGCTGCTTCCAGTGCGGCCTGCATCGGCGTCTTGCCCATCTTCAGGTGGCGCTCGATGTTCTCGATCTCGACGATCGCATCATCGACGAGGATGCCGACCACCAGGGCCAGCGACAGCAGGGTCACGGTGTTGAGCGTGAAGCCGAACAGCCAGATGCCCAGGAAGGCCGGGATCACCGACAGCGGCAGCGCGGCCGCACTCACCAACGTCGCGCGCCAGTCGCGCAGGAAGGCCCAGACCACGATCACCGCAAGCAGGGCGCCTTCCCAGAGCAGCTTCATGGAACCGTCGAAGTTCTCCTGCACCGGCAGGGAGTTGTCGATCGCCTGGACGATCTCGATGCGCGGATGCGCCGCACGCATCTCATCCATGGCTTCGCGCACGCCCTGGGCGATCGCGATTTCGCTTGCGCCCCGGTTGCGCATGATCTCGACGGCCACTACCGGCTTGCCATCGAGCAGGGCCATCGAACGGCGCTCGGCAATCGTGTCGGTCACGGTGCCGACCTGGCCCAGGCGAAGGCGTCGGCCATCGGGCAGGGGCAGCTCCAGTCGCTCGAGATCAGCGGCGGTCGCCACCGTGGCGATGGTACGCACCGCCTGCTCGCCGCCACCGACGTCGCCCCGCCCCCCGGGCGCTTCCTGCTGGACCTGCTTCAGACGGCGCGAGACATCGATCGCCGACACATTGAGGGCGGCCATGCGCGCCGAATCCAGTTCGATGCGCACTTCGCGGGTGACACCGCCCAGGCGCTTGACCAGGCCCACGCCGCGCACCGTCAGCAATCGCTTGGACAAGGTGTTGTCGACGAACCAGGACAGGGCCTCCTCATCGAGCTGCTCGCTGCCCACGGTATAGGTGATCACCGGGCGGCCTGCCGTGCTGGCCTTGCTCACCACGGGATCGCGCAAGTCGGCCGGCAGGTCGGCGCGCACGCGACCCACCGCGTCGCGCACTTCATTGACCGCCTCCGAGCCGTCCTTCTCGAGCACGAACTCGATGGTGATCGAGGCTGAGCCATCGAGCACCTTGGTGAAGATGTTTTTCACCCCCTGCAGGGAGGCGACCGAGTTCTCGATCTTGCGAGCCACCTCTGTTTCCAGCTGAGCGGGGGCGGCACCCGGCAGCTGGGCATCGACCGTCACGATCGGCAGCTCGATGTCGGGAAAATCCTGCACCGGCATCATCTTGAAGGCCAGCACGCCGGCCAGGGTCAGCAGGATGAAGAGCAGAACGGCCGGGACCGGATTGCGGATCGACAGCGCGGAAAAATTCATCGTGCCGCTCCTGCACGCGCTGGGGTCGCCGCCGGGCTGGCCGAGGGGCCAGCCACCTGAACCAGGTCACCGTCGTTCAGAAAGCCCGCGCCGGAGGCCACCACCACCGTGTCCGCACACACGCCCTCGATGAGCTCGATGCGATC
>JBILSK010000528.1:0-2636 GCA_044372165.1 Burkholderiaceae bacterium
TTCGGTCAGGCCGACGCCGTGATAACCCCGCGTGCGCAGGGCATCGAGCATGGCCGCGACGAGGCGATCGCGCGTACCGGGGATTGGGGTGGAGTTGTCTTTGGTCACGCAAACAGTCTATAGACCGGTCGGTCTATTGGTCAATCGACTGTTCCCATTGATCGGCGGCTCCAAGGCATGGAGTCGGGGGGAGCTCATGTCGCGCCTGGGTCGATAGCCGCACCGCTTTGCGCCCATGGTCGTCAATGGCTAAAATGGCCAAAGATCCTGGGAGACCACCATGCGCGTCACCGCCACGGAAGCCAAGAACCGCTTTGGTAGCCTCTGCGCCCAAGCCAAGCGCGGACCTGTGTTCGTGGAAAAAGCCGGCCAACTCGACACCGTGATCCTCTCGGCCGAGCAATACCATGCCTTGAAGGCCAACCACGACAAGGCGAGCCTGGCCGCGCGCAAGAAGGCGTTCGAAGCCGAGTACGGTGACTGGATCGCCGTCCAGAACGCTCGTTTCGAGACGCACGGCATTCCTGGCGCCGACCTGCGCCCGTGGTGAGCGGCCGATGGCGCAGTACGACGTCTTCACCAACCCCAGCCGCAGCGCGGCCGAGGGCATCCCCTACGTGGTCGTGGTCCAGAGCGATCTGCTGGATGCCTTGGCCACGCGGCTGACCATGCCGCTGGCTGTGCTCGATGTCGCGACCAAGGTGCCGACCGCGCTATGTCCGGTCATCACGGTGAAGGGCCAGCGGCTGCATGCGCTGGCGCACTACGCCGCACCTTTGCCCGCGAAGACCTTGCGGCGACCTGTGGAGAACGTGGCTTCGCAAGCCGGCGCGCTGGTTTCGGCCTTGGACGCGGTGTTGTCGGGAATCTAGTTCGTACCGATCGGGCCGGCCGCTTCGCCGCACGGAGACCGGTGCGGCAGCTGTCTACTCCGGGTCGACAGCCGACTCATGCGAGAGAGGGTAGTTCGTCTCCTCCTCCGGACCAGTTCGGCGGGAGGGGATCGGGGAAAAATCGGGGTTTTGGTGCCGTACTGGATAGCAGCGCTGTGTCTGACTCAAGGGTTCATCCAGGACGGGTTTCGACGTATCCAATCAATTCAGCCGAGTCGCTCCCGTCAGCTGCATCCCATGTGGCGTCGGTACATCTCGGGGTTATGACCGGCTGGGATATTTTTGCAAGGGCCCTCGGCGTATCCGCGAAGAATGTTGTACTGCTTGATCTGTTCGGGCTTGAGGAAATTCACTGTCTTGAAATGTTGAGACAGATGGATGAACCGAAGTTCAGTCCTGGCGGACTCAGCTTCTGCGAGCAGACGGCGCAGTGATGTCTCATCCCCTGTCCCCTTCGAAAAGGCGTTCTCCAGGGCTGTTTCGGCCTCGATCAGCCGCTCGCCCGTCGGGATGGCTGCTTTGCGCATATCGTCAAGCAGAGCCTGGGTCTTGACTACCTGGTCCTGAGTCAACGGGATCTGATCTTTCAGTTCCAGCAGATGGGCCGGTCCGGGCATGCCGTTGAGTTCGGCTGCGAGGGCCAGTCCCCAACCACCACCGCGACGAAGCTCCTTGATGTCGTTGTCTGACAAGGACTTGATAGCTCGGTTTTGCATACCGGCGTAAGGCGTCTGCGCCCCGTGATGATGTTGAGCCAAAGTCGGCAACGGCATGCTGATCGCAAGTGCCAGAAGCAAAGCGCCTAATTTCACAGGAGCTCCAGATAGAAAAAGAGAGTCAAGCGCGTTGCATGACGCACTGCGCAGTTTCTTAAAGCGCGTTGATTGGAATCTTCACATAGGCCGTGCCATTGGCTTCTTTGGGCGGCATTTCACCCGCGCGTATATTGATCTGCACCGCAGGCAGTATCAACACGGGCATCTCGAGCGTGGCGTCCCGCTTGCTGCGCATCTCGACAAACTGCTCCTCGCTCACGCCATCGTGCACATGGATGTTCTTGGCGCGCTGCTCCGCCACCGTGGTCTCGAAGGCCACGGGACGATCGTTGGGGGGATAGTCGTGGCACATGTACAAACGCGTCTGGGGCGGCAGATCCAGAATCTTGCGGATCGAGGCATACAGAGTTTTGGTATCGCCACCCGGAAAGTCACACCGAGCGGTGCCCACATCAGGCATGAACAGAGTGTCGCCCACGAAGACGGCATCACCCACCTGGTAAGCCACACAAGCGGGAGTGTGGCCGGGTACCGCCAGGACCTTGGCGGTCAGTGCGCCAATCTTTAACGTATCTTCGTCCTTGAGCAGCAAATCGAACTGCGATCCGTCCAACTTGAATTCGGGTTCCAGGTTGAAGATGCTTTTGAAGACTTTTTGCACGCGCGTGATTTGGTCTCCGATGGCAATCTGACCGCCCAGCTGCTTTTTGAGGTAAGGCGCCGCGCTCAGGTGGTCGGCATGGGCATGGGTTTCCAGAATCCATTCGACGGTCAACTGATTCGTCTTCACGAACTCAATCACCTTGTCGGCGGACGTGGTGCGGGTGCGACCTGACTTCGGGTCGTAATCCAGGACCGAGTCCACGATGGCGCATGCCGATCCCCGCCCGTTGTGCACCACATAGGTCACGGTCCAGGTGCCCTTGTCAAAAAAGCCTTCAACTTGAGACTTGGCGGGGGTGGGGGC
>JBILSK010000527.1:0-2636 GCA_044372165.1 Burkholderiaceae bacterium
GGCAGTTCGATGGGCATGAAGGTCTCCAGTCGCGGTGTCGCGCGGGCTGCGGCCTCGGGAGAGCCGCTGGGATCAGGCCACAGGGGCCGATCGAGGCGAACGTGCGGCAGTGTAGCGGGAACCTTATGCCTTGCGCGACGCCGTCCTCGCGGCCTGTGTACGATGGCGCGCTGCGTTTCAGGCTTGCCCGACATGACTGCCCCCCTTCTGCTTGCCTACCTGCTTGCTGCCGGACTGTTGACCCTCACGCCCGGTGTGGACACCTTGCTGGTGCTGCGCACGGCGGCCTTGGAGGGAGCGCGGCCTGCCTTCCTCGCCGCCGCCGGCATTTCACTGGGGTGCGTGGGGTGGGGGCTCATCGTGGCAGCCGGTCTCGGTGCGGTGCTGGCAAGCTCGGAGGGCGCCTACGCGCTGCTGCGATGGGCCGGCGCCGCCTATCTCGTGTACCTGGGACTGCGGATGCTCATCGCACCGCGTCGCACCTTTGCTGCGCCTGCCACCGCAGCGGTCCGGCCCGAGGTCCCGGATTCGCGTGCGTGGTTGTGGCGAGGCCTGGTCACCAACCTGCTCAACCCCAAGGTGGGCGTGTTCTATGTGTCCTTTCTGCCCCAGTTCATTCCGGCAGGCAGCGACATCCCGCGCATGACGGTGCTGCTGGCCACCGTGCACGCGGCGCTGGGCTTGACCTGGTGCAGTGCGCTGATTGCAGCGACCCGGCCGCTTTCGGGCCTGCTGGCGCGTCCCGGCGTGATCACGTTCCTGGATCGCCTGACCGGCGGCGTGCTGGTGGCTTTCGGATGCCGACTGGCGTGGTCGCGATCGGTCTGATCGCTCGTCAGGCGGTCAAGGCCCGGTAGACCTTGGTCAGTTCGGCCGGCAGGTCGTTGACTTCCTCGATCACCAGGTAGCGCTCGTCCGGACACATGCGGCGCAGGTAGTCGTGGCCGGCGGGATCGACCGTGACGCAGAAGGTCTGGACGCCCGCATGGCCGGCTTCCAGCAGGGCACGTGCGGTGTCCTGGATGCCGTACTCGTCGTCGCGCGGATCGGGGCCGTAGTCCTTGTCCTGCGGGTAGCCGTCGGAGACCACGATCAGCACCTTGAGGCGGGTCGGCTGCACGGCGAGTTTGGCCACCGCATGGCGGATGGCCGGGCCCATGCGGGTGGAGCTGCGCGGCTGCATGGCCGCCATGGCCGCCCAGGCACGCGCATTGAGCGGATCGCCGAAGTCCTTGGCCACGTTGAATTCGACGTTGTCATGCCCGTAGCCGGAAAACCCGTAGATGGCATAGGCGTCGCCCAGGGTTTCCAGCGCCTGTGCCATCAGGGCCAGGGATTCACGGGCAATGTCGATCACGCGTCGCTTGGGGCCCAGCGGTGCGGGCTCGCGGTCGTTGTAGAACGCATAGTCGAAGTCCGGCTCACGCGGCGGCTCGTCGGCCGCAGGCTCCGGCCGCGGCTCGGGGATCGCGAAGTCGGTCGAGGCGCTCATGTCGAGCAGGAATACCGCGGACACTTCGCGAAGCGCCCGGTTGCGTCGACGATAGACATGTTCGTCGGTGGCATGCCCGGCCCGACGGTCGACAGCCGCCTCGATGACGCCATCGAGCTCGATCTCCTCGCCATCGCTGACCCGTCGTACCCGGTGATAGGCCTCGGGCTTGATCATCCGGAACTGGCGCTTGACCTGCGCGGCCAGCGCGCCATGACGCTCGCGCAGCTGGTCCGCAAAGCTGTGGTCATCCCCCTTGAGCCGGTATTCGAAGAGCCGGCACCAGCCCTTCAGATACGCGCTGTGCAGGTAGTCCCACTCGTCGTAGAGGAAGGAGCGCGCATCGCGGCCGGTCTCGCCGAAGCTTCGTCGCAGCGCCGCCTGGTCGGACAAGCTGCGACGGATGTCGTCCTTGCCCGTATCCGGGGCTTCGTCGCCCGGCAGTCCTTCCACCGCTTCGGCCTCCAGCAGCGTGCCGATGTTGCCCGCCCGCAGCTGGCGTTGCACCAGCTCGGGTCGCACTTCGCCGCGAAAGTCCACCGGCATGCCGTCGAAGAGCTCGTCCGGGATGAAATCGACCTCCTCGTCCCCCGCATCTGCGTCCGAGCTGCCCGCTTGCTGCGGGCCCGGCTCCTGGGGGAGACCTTCGGTCTCTTCGGTCTCGTCGACCTCGCGTCCGGCGTCGAGCGTCGATTCCCGCGTGGCGTCCGCCAGGGCACGCAGGCAGGCGGCCGTCGCGCGGGCGCTGTCGTAGACGGTGCAGCCAGGCTGCAGCACGGGTTCGATGGCCGCCAGCATGCGGGCCAGCTGACCGGTCGGGTCGAGCTCAAGGAGCTGATCGGCTTGCGCACCGAGCGTGTATCGCACCAGCAGCTCCCACAATATGGCCGCAGGTTGCAGGCGGCCATCGGGCAGCGTCGGACGATCCTGCAGTGCCCGCGCGAGCACGCGCTCCAGGTCGCGACGGGCGCCGGGATAGCGGCGCAGCATGGCCCGATCGATGCGCAGGTCCTCCAGCGTCATGAAGAGACGCCGCACCACCGCTGGGCGGCGCCACAGGTTGAAAAAGCGCTCCAGCTCGACCGGGTGCTCCGGCGTGTGGTCCGATTCGGGCGGCAGCTCGGGCAGCAGCTGCCGCGCGCGC
>JBILSK010000529.1:0-2635 GCA_044372165.1 Burkholderiaceae bacterium
GCGACGCCAGGCGATAGCTGGCCACCAGCGTACCTTGCACGCCGTACTCGTAGTCGGCGGTCGGCAGCCGCTTGAGCTTGCCGGCGGCCTTGTCGAATGCCAGCGTCTTGCCGCGGCGCGAGGTCATCGCGCAATGCACCAGAACGCGCTCCTGGCCTTGTGCGGCACGGGCCTTGGCAAAGCCTTCGACCACGCTTTCTTCGCTGGTGATGTCGACCTTGCAGAAGATCCCGCCGATGGCCTTGGCCACCTCGTTGCCCTTTTCTTCGTTGACATCAAAGATGGCAACCTTGACACCCGCTGCAGCCAGCGCCTCGGCGGTGGCACGGCCCAGACCCGACGCGCCGCCGGTGACGACTGCACTGATGCTTGAATCGATCTTCATTGGTTTTTCTCCTGCCCTCTGTTCGCGGGTGTGATTGCACAGCGTTGGCCGCTGCGAGTTCACTCGCAGGGCGAAGACCGATTCTAACGTGGCAGGCCGGGGCAGCCTGGCCCGCCCCCGGTGGAGATGCCTGCGGTCGGGTCAGTCGCGACCCTCGAAGCCTCGAAAGAAGCTCTGCGTGTTGGCCTCGAGCATGCCCAGGTTGTAGCCCCCCTCCTGCACGATCACCGTGGGCAAATCGAGCGCACGAATAGCGCGCCCCAGGCGCGCAAAGCCTTCGGTGCTCACGCCGGCCGCGGCTTGAGGGTCGTCCTTGTAGACATCGAAACCGAGCGCCAGCACAAGCGCCTGAGGCTTGTACGCGCGCACAGCGGCCAGTGCGCGCTCCAGGGTTTCGAAGAAGACCGACTCGGGGCTGCCGATCGGCATCGGCAGATTGAGATTGAAGCCAGCTCCTTTCCCAGCGCCGGTCTCCTCGGCAAAGCCGACCACGGCCGGGTAGAAATCGACCGGACTGGCGTGGGTCGACACGTACTGCACATCGGGACGTTCGTAGAAGGTCTCCTGTATGCCCTGACCGTGATGCACGTCGGTGTCGAGCACGGTCACCGTGTCGAAGCGCGCACGCAGTTCCTGTGCGGCGATCGCGGCATTGTTCAGGTAGCAAAAACCGCCTGCGGCATCAGGACGTGCGTGATGGCCGGGCGGGCGGCACAAGGCATAGACGCTGCGCTCGCCATCGATCACGGCACGCGCCGCGGCAACCGCACTTTGCGCCGACCAGTATGACGCATTCCAGGTGTGCTCGCCCACCGGGCAGCTGCCATCGGCGAGATACCAGGCTGCTTCAGCGAGCATGCCCTGGGGCGGGCGGGCAGAGCGCACGAAGATGTTGGACATCACCTCGTCGCCCCAATCGGGGTTGGTCTGCGTCCAGCGCGCGTGAGCGGTCCTCAGGAACTCGAGGAATTGCGGCGTATGCACCGCGCTCAGCGGCTTGTCGCCGTGGTCGGCGGGCTCCAGGACCTCGAAGCCCATCTGCTGCACCGCAGCCAGGATGCGCCGAGCCCGATCGGGCACTTCCTGAGGCGAGCGCATCTGCCCTCGCGAGAAGTAGCTGCGAGGGTGATGGTCGAGTTGGGCAGGATGAAAGAAGGTCTTCATGGCTGTCGGGGGTCCGCAATCAGGAGCAGGTTGGTTTCGGTTGGGCTGCAGCCAATCCATTATGCGCGAGCGCAGCACTGGCGAAACCGATCTGTCGCACTCGGCACCCGAGCGGTTCATTAGTCGCCCGTGTGCAGTGCGAGCGGCACTCATTCGGCGATATAAGAGCAGGACACCCGAACCGGAGACCTGCCCGATGAGCCTTGCCCCCACCCTTGCCAGCGACTTTCGCGCGGTCAGCTACCCGTTTCGCCTGTACAGCGGCCAGGACGCGCTCGAGCAGTTGCCCGCCGAACTGAAGCGCCAGGGCGCGCGGCGAGCCTTCGTGGTGTGCGGCCGCACGGTGTCGCGAAAGTTCGATCTGATTCGGCGCATCCAGGCGATTCTTGGCGAGCAGTGCGTGGGTGTCTTCGACGAGATGGACAAGGACACCTCGCTGTCTGCCGTCACCGCTGCAGCCGCTGCAGCCCGCGCGGCGCAGGCAGACCTGCTGATCAGCGTGGGGGCCGGCAGCGTCACGCAAGGCACGCGCGTGGTGGCCATCCTGATGGCCGAGTCCCGCCCGGTCGATGAGCTCATCACGCAGTATCCGGAACAGGGCCCCGCCATCAGCCCCAAGCTCATGGCGCCCAAGGTGCCCATCATCAACGTGCTCACTGCAGCCACCAGTGCGCAGAACCGGGCAGGCTCGGCGGTGAAGGATCCGAACCGCGCGCATCGCATGGAGTTCTTCGACCCCAAGACACGGCCGGTTGCGCTGTTCTGGGACTCGGACGCGCTGATGACTGCGCCGCTGTCGCTGGTGCGTACCACCGCGGTCTCGGTGTTCTGGCGCGCCATGGTGAACCTGGGGACGACCAGGGTGTCACCGCTGTCCGAGGGCGATCGTCTGCAGGCCTATCGGCTGGCTCGGCAGGCGCTGGAGCGTGTTGGTGATGCACATGACCCGGCACCGCGCATCGCCGCCTGTGCGGCGTCCTTCCTGCAGAACCGCGATGCCGATGACGGTGGTGCGATCAATGACGGCCAGTGGGTGTCGCGCGTGGTCTACGCCTTTGCCACCGCCCTCTTCCAGAAGCATCCGCA
>JBILSK010000530.1:0-2632 GCA_044372165.1 Burkholderiaceae bacterium
CGCGCGGGCCCTCGTCACCGACCCCAAGGTCCTGCTGCTCGACGAGCCGACCGAAGGCATCCAGCCCTCGATCATCAAGGACATCGCGCGCGCGCTGAACGAGATTCGCAAGATGCGAAAGATCACGATCGTCGTGTCCGAGCAGGTCTTGAGTTTCGCGATGGATGTGGCCGATCGCCTGTTCGTGATCGAGGGCGGGCGCCTGGTGCACGAGACCTCGCGCGCCGACACCGACGTCACCCGCATCAAGCAGTACCTCTCCGTCTGAGCCACGTTCCGGCTCCGGCCGGTGTGCGCGACTCGATGGAGTGCTCGTCGTTTCCCACCCATCACGTTCCCCACCCTTTCCATGAGGTGTGTCATGCCTGAAACCCTGATCAAGGTCGACCTGTCCCAGCCCGTCACCGCGAACGAGAACGTTCACAACCGCTGGCATCCCGAGATTCCGATGGCCTGCTGGGTCAAGCCCGGTGACGACTTCGTGCTCGAGACCTACGACTGGACTGGTGGCTACATCCAGAACAACGACAGCGCCGACGATGTGCGCGATGTCGACCTCACCACGGTGCACTACCTGTCGGGCCCGGTGGGCGTGAAGGGCGCCGAACCCGGCGACCTGCTGGTGGTGGACCTGCTGGACATCGGCGCCAAGCCCGACAGCCTGTGGGGCTTCAACGGCTTCTTCAGCAAGAAGAACGGTGGCGGCTTTCTCACCGACCACTTCCCGCAGGCGCAGAAGTCCATCTGGGACTTCCATGGCATGTTCACCAGCTCGCGCCACATTCCCGGTGTGCAGTTCGCCGGCCTCATCCACCCGGGCCTGATTGGCTGCCTCCCGGACAAGGCGATGCTGGATGCCTGGAACCAGCGCGAAATGGCGCTGATCGCCACCGACCCCACGCGGGTGCCGGGCCTGGCCAATCCGCCCTTCGCGGCCACCGCGCATCTGGGCAAGCTGAGTGGCGACAGCCACGCACGTGTGGCCGCCGAAGGCGCGCGTACCGTGCCGCCGCGCGAGCACGGCGGCAATTGCGACATCAAGGACCTGTCGCGCGGCTCGAAGATCTACTTCCCGGTCTATGTGGATGGCGCGGGCCTGAGCGTGGGTGACCTGCACTTCAGCCAGGGCGATGGCGAGATCACCTTCTGCGGTGCGATCGAGATGGCCGGCTGGGTGCACATGCGCGTGAACCTGATCAAGGGCGGCATGGCCAAGTACGGCATCAAGAACCCGATCTTCAAGCCCAGCGTGATCACCCCGGCCTACAACGACTACCTGATCTTCGAGGGCGTGTCGGTCGATGAGCAGGGCAAGCAGCACTACCTCGATGTCCAGGTTGCCTATCGCCAGGCCTGCCTGAACGCAATCGAGTACCTGAAGAAGTTCGGCTACTCGGGTGCGCAGGCCTACTCGATTCTGGGGACTGCGCCGGTGCAGGGCCATATCTCGGGGGTGGTGGACGTGCCCAACGCCTGCGCCACCTTGTGGCTGCCCACGCAGATCTTCGACTTCGACATCAACCCGAGTGCGGCGGGACCGATCAAGCACATCGACGGCTCCATCCAGATGCCGCTGTCGCCGGATCTCGTCTGATTCACCTCCAGGAGCGACGCCATGCCCACCTACGACTACGCCTGCCCCGACTGCGGCGGATTCGATGCCCTGCGCTCGATCTCGCAACGCGACGCGCCTGCGGTGTGCCCCACCTGCGGTACGGCCTCACCGCGCGTGCTCACCGCAGCGCCCCGGCTGGCGTGGCTGGAGGCCGGGCAGCGCGTCGCCCTGGAAACCAACGAGCGGGCCCGTCACGAGCCGCGCAGATCGGGCGACTATGCTCGACTGAAACACCCCTCGGGGTGCGGCTGTTGCAGCACCGGCGCGCGGCGTGGTGCCACCGTGCAGGCGGCCAATGGCAACAAGGCCTTTCCCAGCAAGCGTCCCTGGATGATCAGTCACTGAGCGGAGCCCGACATGCATCACGGTGATATCTCGAGCAGCAAGGACACGGTCGGTGTGGCCGTCGTCAACTACAAGATGCCGCGCCTGCACACGCGAAGCGAAGTGCTGGCGAATGCGCGCAACATCGCGAAGATGGTCGAAGGACTGAAGGTGGGGCTGCCGGGCATGGACCTGGTCGTATTCCCCGAGTACAGCACGCAGGGCATCATGTATGACCCTGCCGAGATGTACGAGACAGCCGCTGCCATTCCGGGCGAAGAGACCGCAATCTTTGCCGAGGCCTGTCGCAAGGCCCGGGTCTGGGGCGTGTTCTCGCTCACCGGGGAGCGCCACGAGGACCATCCCAACAAGGCGCCCTACAACACGCTCATCCTGATGAACGACCAGGGCGAGATCGTGCAGAAGTACCGCAAGATCATGCCCTGGGTGCCGATCGAGGGCTGGTACCCCGGCAACTGCACCTACGTCAGCGAGGGCCCCAAGGGCCTGAAGATCAGCCTGATCATCTGCGACGACGGCAACTACCCGGAAATCTGGCGCGACTGTGCCATGAAGGGCGCCGAGCTGATCGTGCGCTGCCAGGGCTACATGTATCCGGCCAAGGAGCAGCAGATCATCATCTCCAAGGCCATGGCCTTTGCGAACAACACCTATGTGGCGGTGGCCAACGCG
>JBILSK010000532.1:0-2629 GCA_044372165.1 Burkholderiaceae bacterium
AGTCCTGGAAGAAGGGCGGGTTGGCGATGTAGGTCGACTTCGGCCAATCGTAGGTCTGGCCGGCCGCTGCCGGGACCGCGTTCCACAGGGTATGGTCCTTGGTCAGGTCGCCGTACAGGCGGCGGAATGTGCGCGGGTTCATCGCCGCCTTCATCAGCTTGGCCACTTCATCCGAGGTCGGCCAGATGTCGCCGATGAAGACATCGCGTCCCTTGCTGTCCTTGCCCAGGGGCTCGGTCATCAGGTCGACGTTGATGTTGCCGGCGATCGCGTAGGCCACCACCAGGGGCGGGGACGCCAGGAAGTTGGCCCGCAGGTTCGGATGGATGCGTGCCTCGAAGTTGCGGTTGCCCGACAGCACTGCCGCGCAGACCATGTCGTTGGCAATGATGGCCTCGTTCACGTCGGGCGTGAGGTCGCCAGCATTGCCGATGCAGGTCGTGCAGCCATAGGCGGCCACCGCGAAACCGAGTTTCTCGAGGTGCTGCAGCAGGCCGGTCTTCTCGAGGTATTCGGTGACCACTCGCGAGCCCGGAGCCAGCGAGGTCTTGATATGCGGGGCCACCGTCAGGCCGCGTGCGGCGGCCTTCTTGGCCAGCAGGCCGGCGGCCAGCAGCACACCCGGATTGGAGGTGTTGGTGCACGAGGTGATGGCGGCGATCAGCACATCACCGTTGCGCAGCTTCGTGCCGGCCGAGGTGGTGTAGACGCGATCGAGGTCGGCGGCATCCTTGTTGAAGCCGTTGGCCGCGATCGGCTGCGAGAACAGGTCGGCGAAGGTCGACTTCACATTGCCGATCTCGATGCGGTCCTGCGGACGCTTCGGGCCGGCCAGCGACGGGGCGACGCTCGACAGGTCCAGCTCGACGACGTTCGAGTAGTCGATGCTGCCGGCCTTGGGCACGCCGTACAGGCCTTGTGCCTTGAAGTACGCCGAAAACGCCGAGATCTCTTCCTTCGTACGACCCGAACCCTCGAAGTATTCGATGGTCTTGTCGTCGACCGGGAAAAAGCCCATGGTGGCGCCGTACTCGGGTGCCATGTTGGCGATGGTGGCGCGGTCGGGCAGAGCGAGACTGGCCGTGCCTTCGCCGAAGAACTCGACGAACTTGCCGACGACCTTCTCCTTGCGCAGCATCTCGGTGATGCGCAGCACCAGGTCGGTGGCGGTCACGCCTTCACGCAGACGGCCCTTCAGGTGCACGCCGACCACATCCGGGGTCAGGAAATACACCGGCTGGCCCAGCATGCCGGCTTCGGCTTCGATGCCGCCCACGCCCCAACCCACCACGCCGATCCCGTTGATCATGGTGGTGTGGCTGTCGGTGCCCACCAGCGTGTCCGGGTAGTAGACCTTGTCGCGGCCATCGGCCTTGTGGTGCACGCCGCGCGCCAGGTACTCCAGGTTGACCTGGTGCACGATGCCGATGCCGGGCGGCACGACCTTGAAGGTATCGAAGGCCTGCATGCCCCACTTCATGAACTGATAGCGTTCCTTGTTGCGCTGAAACTCCAGTTTCATGTTGAGGTCGAGCGCATCGGGCGTGCCGAAGTGATCGATCATCACCGAGTGGTCGACCACCAGATCGACCGGCACCAGCGGCTCGATGCGCTTCGGATCACGGCCCATCTGCGAGGCGACATTGCGCATCGAGGCCAGGTCGGCCAGCAGCGGCACGCCGGTGAAGTCCTGCAGGACCACACGGGCGACGATGAAGGGAATCTCGTCGGTGCGGGCAGCCTTGGGCGCCCAGTTGGCCAGTTGGGCGACGTGCTGCTCGGTCACCTTCTTGCCGTCGACATTGCGCAGGACAGCCTCGAGCACGATGCGGATCGACACCGGCAGGCGCTTGACGTTGGGAAAGGTCCTGGCCAGGGCCGGCAGGGAATAGAACTTGCCGCTCTTGCCGGTGGCAGGCGCGAAGTCCTTGAGGGTCTTGAATGTGTTGTGAGCCATGTTCCGTACCTCGTAGGGGGGATCGGAGGGAAAGAGAAAGGGGCGCGGTCTTACTTCATCAGTCCGGCGGGCTTGTCGCCGGGGGCCGCCTTGGCAGCTTCCTCGTCGTCCTTGATCGCCTTGAACTGTTCGTCGTGCTTGCAGGAGTCGACGATGCGCTGACCGGTGGTGGTGTTGAGCAGCATCGACTTGTAGGGAATCTGCACCAGCAGGGTCTGGGCCTTGATGTCCTCCAGGCGCACGGCACCCGTGTTGGACGCCACCGGCTTCATCACCCAGGCCATCTTCTGGTAGCGGACATCGACGTAGAACGGCGAGGCCTTGTTCTTTTCGACGAAGATCTCGTACTTGTCGTCGCAGACATACTTGCCATAGAAGACCAGTTCCGATGCCGCCTTTTGCGCGTCATCCGCATCGGGCAGTGCGGCCCGCTGCTCGGGGGTGGTCGGCGGCGGCAGGACCTTCTTCTTGGGCGGGGCCTTGGCAGGTGCCTTCGCAGGCGCCGCCTTGGCAGGTGCTGCCGGCTTGGCCTGCTGCGCCTGTGCAGGCAGGCTCATTCCCAGGCCGGTGACGACAGTCGCCAGGCCCAGGGCCAGCGTGGCAAAGCCGGTCGTGATCTTCACTTGCGCTTCTCCAGGGAGACGAATTTCAGATTCTCCGGACCGGTGTAGT
>JBILSK010000531.1:0-2629 GCA_044372165.1 Burkholderiaceae bacterium
CGAGCCCAGGGCCAGCACCAGCGTGGCCTCGCCCGAATGCCCGACCAGCGGACTGTTGGCGACCGCACGGTCATAGTGCTCGTACGCGGCCACCAGCGCCGCCACCCAGTACGGATTGATCCGCCAGCTGACCGCAAGCGCGGCGACCGGTGCCAGGGTGGCGCCGGTGTCCCAGGCCGGACGGGTGGGCGTGGCCTCCTCGGCCGAGACACCGCCGAAGTAATAGTTCGACAGCTTCGAGGAACGCCAGCTCAGCGCCAGCGTCGGCATCACCAGCACCCGGTCGAACAAGAGCGGAAAATCCACCGAGACGCTCACGTCCTGCCCCTTGGAGCGTCCGGTGACATCACTGCTCGCGCGCACGGTGAACAGACCGTAGGGGGTCACGAGATTGCCACCAACACCGGCTTCGAACTCCCATTTGCGCTTGTGCAGGCCTTGCAGGCTGGCTGCATCGGCGGGATCGAGATTGCCCATCCGCAGCCGGCCATAGGCAAAGGCTGCCATCGGCCCGTCGCGCCAGAAGTAGTAGCGCGCGCGGTCCCCCATGAAGAACAGGCGCTCGCCCAGATAGATGAACCCGGGCAAGGCAATGCGGGTATCGGTGACCGCCGGGTAGCGGGCGCTGTAGCTGATCACCGTGCCACCGACCAGCAGTCCCAACGGAATCGGGCTGGTGTCCGAGCGGCTGGCCAGGGATTCGAGCGCGCCGAGGTCGGCCTCGATCGCTTGCGCAGTCAGCGGGACAGCGGCCAGGGCGGCACACAGGCCCATGCAGGTCAGGACGCGTCGCACCCTGGTCATACCAGCTCGCGCGCCCAGTCGCGCAGAACACGCTTCTGGATCTTGGTGCCGTTGGGACCGCTGATCGACGGAAATTCATCCAGCAGGGCGATGCGCACCGGCACCTTGTAGCTGGCCATGCGCGCGCGGCAATGGGCAATCAGCGCAGCCTCCAGCGCAACCGCATCCAGCGCCGAATCGCTTGCCCGCACCCAGGCCACCGCCACATCGCCCTGTCCCGGCCGCGTCGCACCGACGACCTGCGCGCCCGCGACCGACGGATGCGTCATCAGACAGGCCTCGATCTCGGCCGGATTCACCAGAAAGCCGCGCAGGCGCAGGCTGTCGCCCATCCGAGCCAGATAGACGAAGCCCGGGCCCGAACGATGCCCGAGATCACCGGAACGAAACCAGCCATCGGCGGTGAAGGCCCGTGCGGTGGCCTCGGGATTGTTGAGGTAGCAGGCCAGCACGTTGGGGCCGCGAATCTGGATCTCGCCCGCCTCGCCGTCGGCGAGCGGGTGGCCGGTGTCGGGGTCGACCACCCGCACCTCGATCGTCTCATCTGTGACGATCCCGCCCGCCTGGGCGCGCTGCTCAGCCGGCGCGTCCCAGGGGTGAAGGCTCATCAGGGCATAGCACTCGGATGAACCATAGGTTCCCGAGAAAGCCACGCCGAGCTCATCACCTCGGCGGGTGACCGGCAGCACCAGGCCGGTGAAATCGGCCTGCACACCGTGGCGAAGCGAATCGAAACGCACCCCTTCGATCCCGAACATCGCGTCGAACATGGTGTCGGCGCCGATCACATGCGTGATGCGGTGGCGCTCGACCGCGCGTGCCGCCTGCTCTGCATCCCAGACCGGCAGCAGCACGCACGCGCCGCCACCGGCCAGCGCGCCCAAGGTGGTCATCAGGCCGAACACGCCGAACAAGGGCAAGGCGCACAGCATGGCGTCGCCCGGCCGCATGTCGATGCCCCGCGACAGATGGACCACATGCCTCGCAAAGCTCGCGTGATCATGGGCCGCCAGCTTGGGCAGGCCGGTGGTCCCGGAGGTGCTGAAGCAGCACAGCAGATCGCTGCCCTGCCCCGGCTCGGGCACGTGCACCGCAACCTGCCCCGGTGGCATCAGGTTCAGGAAGCCCTCGGTCGGCTCGACCTCGATCAGCGACTCCAGAGACGGCAACTCAGCCTGCAGGCCACGCAGGATCTCGGCACAGGCCACATCGTGAAAGCGCGCTTGCGCCACGACCGCGCGAGCCCGCGAGACCGCCAGCAGGTGCTTGACCTCGGGCGGCTTGTAGCGGGTGCTGATCGGCACGATGAGCACGCCGAGCTCGGCGGCCGCAGCGAACAGCTGGATCCAGCCCGGCCCATTGGGCAGCCACAGCGCGAGCGCATCGCCTCGCCGCAGGCCGCGTGCGGCCAGACCCGCTGCGGCGGCCGCAACCGCCTCGCGCAGCTGCCCTCGGGTATGGGTGAGGTCGCCGATGATCAGTGCGGGCTGATCGTCACGACCCGCCAGGAGCGATGCGATGGTCCAGTTCATCTGCGCCCACTCAGCGATGCTGCGGACCCGGAGGCGGCCCGGGCGGCCGCCCACCACCGCCCTGCGGCGGGGGCGGCGGTGGAGGGCGATAGCCCGGCGCCGGCATCGGGCGATAGGCTGGCGGCGGCGGCGGACGATACGCTGGCGGCGGGGGCCTGTAAGCCGGTGGCGGCGGACGATACGCCGGCGGCGGGGGCCTGTAAGCCGGTGGCGGCGGACGATACGCCGGCGGCGGCGGACGCCAGGCGGGTGGCGGATAGGGATAGTGCGGCGGACGGTAGTAGTTGTTCATC
>JBILSK010000046.1:0-8762 GCA_044372165.1 Burkholderiaceae bacterium
CGGTGCGGCCCGGGGCCACCGGCACCTGCAGCTGCGCCAGCCTCGAGCGTGCAACTCGCTCGTCCTCGGGCGCGCGCAGCACGATGTCGATCAACTGGTCGCGCTCGCGCCACTGGCCAATGGTCAGTCCACTGACCGAGGTACCCAGCGCGCGCATGACCGTCGCAGTGGACAGACCGAGCGCCCGTGCGCGGTCGGGATCCACCCTGACCTGCACCGCCGGCGCGCGGTCGCCCCAGTCAGTATGGACGTCGCGGGTCTTGCCATGGCCCCGCACCACGGCGGCCACCTCGTCGCCAAGGAGCTTCAGGCGCGCAACGTCGGGGCCGCTGACGCGGAACACCACCGGGTAGGCAACCGGCGGACCCAGCGGCGTCACGAAGGCGCGCGTGCGAACGCCCGGGAACTGCGTCTGCAGGTGCGCCTGGAGGCGCGGCAGCAGTCGGTCCCGCGCTGCGACGTCGCCGGTAAGGATCAGGCCGTGCGCATAGTTCGGCCGAAACAGTTCCTGGTTGAGCGAAAGGAAGAAACGCGGCAGCGAGTTGCCGACGCTGACCACGTGGGTCCGCACGTCCGGGTCCTGGCGCAGGAATGCCTCGAGCCGCTGGACCTCGGACTCGGTCGCGCGAAAGCTCGCGCCCTCGGGCAGCCAGAGCTCGACAATGACCTCGGCGCGATCGCTGGAGGGGAAGAACTGCTTTTCCGTCAGGCCCATGCCGATGCCGCCGGCCACCAGCGCGACCGCAGTCAGCGCGATCGTGATCCAGCGGTGTGCGATGCAGGCGTCGATCAGCCTGCGCAGGCGGCGGTAGAAGGGTGTGTCGAAGTTGTCGTGCGAGGCAGCGGGCTGGTCGGCAAGCGCACCCGAGTGCGCGGGCTTGACGCCGGATGGCCTGCGCAGGATCCACCAGCCGAACAGCGGCGTGGCGATCACTGCGGCAAACCAGCTCAGCACCAGTGCCAGCGTGGTGACGCTGAACATGTCGAAGGTGTACTCGCCCGTCGACGAGCGAGCCAGCGCGATGGGCAGGAAGCCCGCTGCCGTCACCAGCGTGCCGCTGAGCATCGGCCATGCGGTGGAGGCATAGGCAAAGGTGGCCGCGGCGAACTTGTCGAGTCCTTCCTCGAGCTTGCGCACCATCATTTCGACGACGATCATCGCGTCGTCCACCAGCAACCCAAGCGCGATGATCAGCGCACCGGTAGAGATGCGGTGCAGGTCGATACGCAGCCATGACATCACGAGGAAGGTGGCCAGCAGCACGAAGGGGATCGTGAGCGCCACGACGGCACCGGCACGCCAGCCCAACGTCACGAAGCTCACCAGCAGCACGATCGCGATAGCCTCGGCGAGTGCGCGCATGAAGGTGCCAACTGCGCTCCTCACGATGCGCGGCTGGTCGCTCACCTGTTCGAACTCAATGCCCACAGGCAGGTCGGCGCGGATGCGTGCCATCGCCTCGCCAAGGTTGCGGCCAAGCTTGAGCACATCACCGTCGCGCGTCATCGACACTGCCAGGGCGATCGAATCCCGCCCCTGGAAACGCAGCGTCTGCTGCGGCGGGTCGGCACTGCCACGGCGGATATCGGCGATATCACCCAGCCTCAGCAGACGACCCGACCCGGGCACGGACAGCGGCATGTCGCGCAGCGACTGCACCGAGTCGAGTGCGCCGTCCACACGCAGTGGCACCGCGTGGGTTGTGAGCTGCAGTGCACCGGCGGGCACGATCGCGTTCTGTGCCTGCAACTGCGCGGCGATCTGGCCCGGGTCCAGCCCCAGGGCGGCCAGGCGGGCATTGGCGATTTCGACGTAGAGCCGCTCCTGCGGCACGCCCACCAGCTCCACCTTGGACACGTCGGGCACGCGCAACAGTTCCTGGCGCACCAACTCGAGCCGGTCGCGCAATTCGAACATCGAGAAACCGTCGGCTGTGAACGCGTAGATCGAACCGAAGACGTCGCCGAACTCGTCGTTGAAGAAAGGTCCGATGGCTTCGGCCGGCAGCGTATGGGCGATGTCGCCGAGCTTCTTGCGTACCTGGTACCACAGCTGTGCCACCTCGCGGCGCGGTGCCGTGTCCCTCAACTCCAGCACGATCAGCGACTCGCCAGCCTTCGAGTAACTCTGCGTTCGCCTGAAGTAGGGCAGTTCCTGCAGTTTCTTCTCGATGCGGCTGGTGATCTGCTCGTCGACCTGGGCTGAGGTCGCGCCCGGCCACAGCGTGCGCACGGTCAGCGCCCGGAAGGTGAAGTCGGGGTCTTCGCGCTGGCCGAGCTGGAAGTACGCCGTGATACCGGCGATGGCGATCGCAAGGATGAAGAAGAGCGTGAGCTGCTGGTGGTGGATCGCAGCGGCCGACAGGTTGAAGCCGGTGCGAGCGCTGGCCGCCGCCGATGGAGCATCCAGCTGCGGCGCGCTCATGGCGTACTCCGGCGCGTTGCACCGTCGCCGGGCGCGGCGGCCTCGGGCAGGCGCACGGCCTGGCCGGGTTGCAGCAGGTTCGCACCGGCCGTGACCACCCACTCGCCGCCGCGCAGTCCGCTGCGCACCACCACCCCCTCGTCACGGCCATCGCCCACCGTTACCGGCACCGGCTGCACCGTGTGCGTGGTCATGTCGACCACCCAGACGCGGGTCGTCGCGTCGCGTGTCTGCAGCGCCGACACAGGCACAACGATGATCGGCGCATCGCGCAGCGCAATGCGCACCGTACCGCTCATGCCCCAGCGCAGCGCGGGGTCAGGCTGTACGAAGGTCAACCGGGCCGCGTAGGTGCGGGTGGCAGGGTCGGCGGCGGGCGCAAGCTCGCGCAAGGCCAGTTCGAAGATCTTCCCAGGCACCGCATCGAGCGTGGCCTGCATCGAGGCAGCGCCACGCACCGAGTTCACTGCGCGTTCGGGTACAGCCACCAGCAGTTCGAGCTGGCCCGTCGCGGCCACACGTACTACCGTCTGCCCTGCGGCGACGACGCTGCCTGCCTCGGCCTCGATCGCGGTGACGATGCCGCTGCGGTCGCTGCGCAATGTCTGGAACGCTAGCCCGTTACGTGCCTGTTCCAGCGCAGCCCGCGCGGCGGCGAGCCGTGCATCGGTCGCATCGGCCAGCGCCTGCTGGCGCTCGAGCGCGGCCCCCGACAGGAAGCCCCGGTCGCGCAGGGCTCGCTGCCGACCCAGTTCGGCGCGCTGCAGCACGGACTCCGCCTGTGCCGCCTCGACCTGCGCCTGCTGCGCGGCAATGGCCGGCAGTACGTCCTGCTCGTCGAGCACCGCCAGCACCTGACCTGCGGTCACCCGGTCGCCAACCTCTGCCCGTCGCTGGGCGATCTTGCCGCCAACCCGGAAGCCGTAGCGGTGCTCGAAACGCGGGCGCACTTCCGCCGGCAGCACCAACCGATCGCCGTTGATGCCGGGCTGCACCTGGATCGTACGCACGGGGCGTGGCGGCTCGGCTGCGGCATTGGCGGGCGTGCCTGACGACGGTTCGCCCGAGCAGGCTGCCAGCACGACCGCGGCAAGCAATGCGGATAGGGCGGAGGTGCTCGGAGTCATGGCGGGATGTCCTGTTGCGTCTGTCTGGCAAGCGGGTGTTCAGCGCGCGGTGCTTGCGCCCATGGCGCGGGCGGTTGGCGGATCGGCCTGCGCGAGCCCAAGGGATAGCGCCTGCTGCCACAGCCCACGCAAGGCGACGTGCGCTTCAGTCTGAAAGTCGGCGACGGTGAGCAGTGCCATCGGGCCGGCGCCGTCTGCGGCGCGCTGCTGCAGCCGACGCTGCACCTCGACCTGAGAAGGATGCCCCAGCAGCTGGTAGAGCCCCAGCAGCAGTGCGTAGCCCTGATGCAGAAAGCGTAGCCCCTCGCCCGGGCGCAGCTGCGGCAGGTGGCGCTCAAGCGCAGCACCCACCGGCGCCATCGCGCCGCCCACCGCGAGTTGAAAGGCCTCGTGCGTGGCCTCGTCGATCGCATCGGGCGGCGCGGCCATGCACTGGTTGCACAGCGACAGGAAGGCCGGGCGGCGGATCATGTGGGCGTCGACGATGGCCAGCATCACGTCCTCGTTGAAGGGGCCTGGCTGGGCCAGGCGTGCGGCGAGTTCATCGAAGAAGCGCAGGGCCTGCCGCTGATGCAGGCTGAGGTAGAGCGCCTCCAGCGAGCGGAAGTACAAATAGACCGTGCCCTTGGCCATGCCCGCCTCGGCCGCCACGTCCGCCACGCCAGGCAGTTGCAGCGTGCGGTCGTACAGGCGCTCGGCCGCTGCGAGCAGCGTCTCGCGGCGTGCCGCTTTCTCGTCGGCGTCGAGAGCCCGGAGGCGGCCCGTGTGGGCGAGTCGGTCAATCATGGAGGGTCAGGGATGGTTTGGCGGTTTGCGTCAGCACTCGGCGTCCATACAAATGACCCATGGTCAGTTACGAAATAGTGTAAATGACCGGCAGTCAGCGATGCAAGGGCGGCGCAGCGCCGCTATCGGCACGGGAAGGGTGGTGGTGTCGCGCGCCGGTTCCGTTCGTGATGAAGGACCATCGGGCGGATTGCTCGGACGCGGTGCCTCACCGCTGCAGGACCCTGCGCGCGGACCTGAGACCTGACAACCGGCCTGGAATGGGTGGCAGTCCGGCGAATCAAGTCGACGAGCTTGTCGATTGAATCCCGTTGGAAGGGGCCTCCCCCCTTCGATGCACAGCTGAAGGAGCCGCGGATTCTCGGCTTATAGTGAGGCGGGCGCCAGGCTGCTCGATACGGCCTGAGCCTCACCACACAAGGAGACAACATGAATCGGAAGGGATCGAGGCCCTGGGGCAGTCTGCTCGCACGGTTTGGCTTGGCGCTGGTCGCGTTCACAGCCACAGGCACTGCCCAGGCGCAGGCGTCGGACTACCCCAACAAGCCCATCAAGTTCGTGGTCAGTTCGCCTTCCGGCGGCGTCGTCGATATCCGCGCCCGCCGCTTCGGTGTTCGACTGAGCGAACTGCTCAAGCAACCGATCATCGTCGAGAACCGCCCGGGCGCCTCGACCACCATTGGCGCCGACTTTGTCGCGAAGTCCGCCCCCGACGGCTACACCGCCCTCTTTGGCGGCAACAACGAAGTGGTCTTCGTGCCGGCCTTGGGCATGCCGATTCGCTACGACCCGGTCAACGATCTCATTCCAGTGGCGCAATTCACGCTCGGCTATCCCGTGCTGATCGCCCATACCGGCATGGGCGTGAAAACCATGGCGCAACTGGCCGAGTGGGTGAAGGCGCGCCCGAACCAGCTGCTGTGCGGCACAGCCGGCCATGGCAGCGGGCAGCATTTCGTGTGCGAATTGCTGGGACGCGCGCTGGGCTCGCCGGTGCGCAGCGTGCCCTACAAGGGGACCGCGCCGATGCTGGTCGATACCGCAGGCGGTCAGGTGCACATCTCGATCGGCTTCCTGGCCGAGGTGGACAAGCAGTACATCCAGTCCGGCAAGGTCGTGCCGCTGGCCGTGCTGGCGCCCAAGCGCATCGCTCGGTTCCCCGATCTGCCGACCATGGGTGAACTCGGCTACTCGGGCTTCGAGTTGATGTCCTGGACCGGCCTGTTCGTGCCGGCCGGCACGCCTCGGCCGATCATCAATCGGCTGAATGCGGAAATCACCAAGGTCGTGCGTGAGCCGGAGTTCTCCACCTGGCTCGCAGACACCGGCAGCGAGGTGGTCACGCCGACCCCCGAGCAGTTCCGCGAATTCACCCGCAGCGAACTGGCTCGCTGGAAGAAGAACTCGGATGACCTGAACATCAAGTACGAGCAGTAGATCGCCCGGCGCGGGCAGGATCGTTGCACCGAGCCTGCCCGCGCGACGACTCACCCCTCAGCGGGCGTGCTCACTTCAATTGAAAGCGCAGCACGCCGGCGCGGCCATCCTTGAGCTTGACGCTGGCTGCGACCTTGGCCGCGGCCGGTATCGATGCAGCCAGGCTCGCACTCAGGCGGTTCTCGCCCGCCGGCAGCAGATCGACCTCGACAGGGCTTGAACCCGCCAACACCGTGAGGCGGCCGCTGGCTCCGATCGTCGGCACCGATGCGCCGTGCTCGGTGATCCACAGTGTCAAGGTCTTGCCGGAGGCTACCAGTTCGCCCTGAAAAGCCCCGGCTTCCGCGGTCACCCCGCCGCGAGCAGGCTTGCCATGATCGGAATGGGCCCAGGCGGACGAGCCGACCAAAGCCAGCGACACGCCTGCCACCGCGAGCAAGCGACGAACAGACTGCACTGAAGGAGGCTGCACGACACAGGCTGCCCGGGTCACACGAGGGGATTGATTCATGCTCAGGTCTCTCCATCAAACGGGGCACGACCCCGACATCACATGGCCTCATCGAGGCCGGTTTCAAGCAGACGTTCGACCGCGCGTCGACCCAGACGGGCAAACAGCACAGGCGTCACCAGGGCATCAAGCAGGGTCGAACTCACCAGGCCGCCAAAGATCACCACGGCCACCGGATGCAGGATCTCGGTGCCTGGATGCTCGGCCTCGAAGAGCAGCGGACTGAGCGCCAGCGCGGCTGTCAAGGCGGTCATCAGCACCGGCACGACACGCTCGACGGCGCCACGCAGGATCATGTCGCGATCAAAGGACTCGCCCTCGAAGCGCATCAGGTTGATCCAGTGCGCCACTTTCAGGATGCCGTTTCGCGTCGCGATGCCAGCCAATGTCACGAAGCCGATCAATGCCGCCACCGACAGCGGCTGACCCGACAGCTTGAGGGCGAGCACGCTGCCCACCAGGGCAAGCGGCACGTTGCCCATCACCAGCAGGGCCAGCACGCTGGAGTGGTAACGCGAGTACAGCACCAGAAAGACCAGCAGCGCCGACAGTACCGCCAGCGCGGCGATGATGCGGCTGGCCTCCTCCTGCGCCTGGAACTGGCCACCCAGAGTCACGACATGGCCCGGCGGCAGGCTCGTCTGCGCGGTGACCGCACGAATGTCGGCCACCACATCGGACAGCGGCCTGCCCTGCACATTGGCCGAGATCACGATCCGGCGACGCCCTTCGTCCCGGGCAATCTGGTTGGGGCCATCGGTGTCTTCGATACGCGCCAGCTGACGCAGCGGCACCGCACCGCGAGGCGTCGGGATCAATACCTCCCCCAGGGCGTGTGGATCTCGATTGCGTTCGGACAGACGCATCACCAGATCGAAGCGCCGACTGCCCTCGACAACCTGCGTCACCCGCACCCCTTCGATCAGCGCCTGCAGCTCGACCAGCAGCTCGGAGGCGCTCACCCCATGGCGCGCCGCCGCAGCGTGATCGATATACAGCCGAAGCTGCGGCGCGAGCACCTGCCGTTCGATCTCCAGGTCCACCAGTCCGGGGATGGGTGCCAGGCGAGCGTGCAACAGCGCGGCCTGGGCCCGCAGCACATCAAGGTCTTCGCCCACGATGCGAATGGCCACCTGAGCCCGCACGCCCGACAGCAGGTGATCGAGCCGATGAGAGATCGGCTGACCGATGCTGACGCTCACCGGCAGGGTCTGAAGGGCCCCACGCAGCTCGGCATGGATTGCATCGAGCGAGCGCGCCGAGCGCCGCAGGCCCACATCCAGCTCCGAGACATGCACGCCTTCGGCATGTTCGTCGAGTTCGGCACGCCCCGAGCGGCGGGCAACGTGGGTGACCTCGGGCACGCGGGCCAGCGCCACTTCGGCGGCCCGGCCGATCCGATTCGACTGCTCCAGGGTCACCCCTGGCATCAGGCGCAAGGACACCACCGCCGAGCCCTCGTTGAAGGGTGGCAGGAAACTGCGCGGAAAGCTGGGCAACAGCGCCACGGCTACCCCGAACAGAACCGCGGCAACGACCAGCACCGGCGCCGGACGCTCCAGCACCCGCGCCAGCACCCGACGGTAGCCGGCTTTCAAGGCGAGCACGAACCGGGGCTCATGATGAGCGAGCCCATTGATCCCACCGATCCGTCTTCCGATCAGCAGGTAGGCCAGAACCGGGGTGACCGTGACCGCCACCAGCAGGCTGGCGAGGATGGAGGCCATGTAGGCGATGCCCAGCGGCACGAACAGGCGCCCCTCGATGCCAGGCAGCGCCAGCAAAGGCACGAAGACCAGCACGACGATCACCGTCGACCAGATCACCGAGCCGCGCACCTCCTGGCTCGCGTCGCGCACCACGGCCAGGGCCGGACGCGGGACCGCCAGCGCGGCATTGGCGCGCAGCCGGCGCACGATGTTCTCGAGGTCGACGATGGCGTCATCGACCAGCTCGCCGATCGCGATCGCCAAGCCGCCCAGCGTCATGGTGTTGATCGACACGCCCAGCGCCCGGAACACGAGGACCGCAGTCAGGATCGACAAGGGAATGGCTGCCAGCGAGACGATGGTCATGCGCCAGTTGCCCAGGAACAGCATCACCACCACCGCCACGACCACGCCAGCCGAGATCAGCTTGATCTGCAGATTGCCCACCGAGGCTTCGATGAAGTCCGCCTGCCTGAAGGTGATGCGCGGCGCCTGCATGCCGGCAGGCAGCGACGCCTTCGACTCCAGAAGTGCGGCTTCGATCTGGCGCGTCAGGCGCACCGTGTCGGCACCCGGCTGCTTCTGCACCGACAAGATCACCGCCCCCTGGCCGTCGAGTCCGGCATCGCCGCGCCGCACAGCGGCGCCAAAGCGCACCTCGGCCACTTGAGACAGCAGCACGATGGTCGGCGCATTCCGCCCTTGCGCACCCGACTCGCTTCGTGCGGCCACCGGGACCTGCTCGAGATCCTGCAGACGCGCCGTGC
>JBILSK010000533.1:0-2628 GCA_044372165.1 Burkholderiaceae bacterium
GGCGATGGCGGTGATGAGGCCTTCGGCGGCTACACCTTTCGTTACCTGCCCCATGCCCACGAAGCACGCATCCGCGCCCGGGTGCCTGCCGCATTGCGCAGTGCCGTCTTCGGCACGGCAGCTGCACTGTGGCCGGCATCGGCCCGCCTGCCGCGTCCGCTGCGACTCAAGACGATTCTGGGCAATCTCGCCCAGGGCGATGCCGAGGCCTTCTACCGCGATCTGGCCAACCTGCGGGACGAGACCCGGCGCCAGGTCTACAGCGGCGATTTCATGAGCCGTCTGCATGGCTACAGCGCCCGTGAGGCGGTCTACCCGTTCTATGTCGGCAGCGACGCACCGGATGCCGTCGGACGCGCCCAGCACACCGATATCCAGTTGTACATGACCGACGATGTGCTGGCCAAGGTGGATCGCATCAGCATGGCGCATTCGCTCGAGGTGCGTTGCCCGCTGCTTGATCCGGCCATCCTGTCGTTCGGCGCACGCCTGCCGGCCTCGGTGCGCATGTCGGGCGGCAAGGGCAAGATGCCGCTGCGCCGACTGGCCGAGCGCCGCTTGCCACGCGAAGTGATCGAGATGCCCAAGAAGGGATTTTCCATTCCCGCGGCGCGCTGGTTGCGCGAGGACTTGCGCCCGCTGACCGAAAGCCTGCTGTTCGATACGCGCTCGCCTGTGCTCGACTGGCTCGATCGCAGCGCCTTGCGCAGGACCTGGGAGGAGCACCTGGGCGGGCACCGCGATCACAGCGTGTTCATCTGGGGCGCGATGATGTTCTGCCTGTGGGATCGCGAGCGCGACACACCGCCCGGTCGCACAGCGCAATCGCAGCTTGCCGTGGCAACGGCCTGAGTCGGTTGTCACCAGGAGGAATGCACGTGTTTCATGCAATGGCCTGTCCGCAGGTCCTCACGGCGTCAGCCGACCGTTCCGATGTCTGAACCGGACCGCGTCACGTCGCGCCCGCTGCGGGTGCTGCAACTGGGCAGTCCTGCCGGCATGTTCGGTGCCGAGCGCTGGATCCTCGCGTTGGCCAGGCATCTGCCACCCGAGCGCGTGGAGACCCTGGTGGGCGTGATCCAGGATGGTGATCGTGCCGACGAACCGGACCTGTGCGTGCATGCCCGCAAGCTGGGCCTGCGCACGGTCGTCATTCATGCGCCCGGCAAACTCAGTCGGGCAGCCGTGCCGCAGATGCGAGCATTGATCACGCAGCACGACATCGACATCGTTCATACCCATTTCTACAAGCCGACCATCCTCGCCGCCTTCGCGGTGCGCGGGACTCGGGCGAGTCTGCTGGCCACACCTCACGGATGGAACACCGATGCCGGATTCAAGCTGCAGGCCTACGAGTGGCTCGAGCGCCTGGCCTTCAGACAGGCCGATGCCGTGGCGCCCTTGTCCCGTGACCTTGAGGCGGGCCTTGCGCGTCTGCCCTGGTTGGCAGGAAAGATCCAGTTCATCCAGAACGGCGTGGACCTGTCCGAGGTGACCGGTTCGCAGTCGGTGGCCGAAGAGGTCCGTGTTGCCCGTGAGCGTGGCGAATTTGTCGTGGGGTACATCGGGCAGCTGATTGCCCGCAAACGGGTGGATACCCTGATCGAGGGGTTCGCACAGCTCGCCACACGTTCGGCGCGCCTGTTCATCGTGGGCGAGGGCGATCAGGCAGCGTCCCTGCGTGACCTGGCCTCTCGTCTGGGTGTGGCCGACCGAACCTGCTTCACCGGATTTCGCGAGGACCGACTGGATTACCTCAGGGGCTTCGATGCACTGGCCCTGCCTTCCGCCCTGGAAGGCATTCCCCGTTGCCTGATGGAGGGCATGGCTGCAGGGGTCCCGGTGGTGGGCTCCGACATTCCCGGCACTCGTGATCTGATTTCGGATGGTCAGACCGGATTGCTGAGTCAGGTGGGCGATGCCGCAAGTGTCACTCGTGCGCTGGAGCGCATCCGGACCGACCCCGTGCTGCGTGCGCATCTGGTCGAACAGGGTCTGAACTGCGTGCGTGAATCGTTTTCGGCCGCTGGCATGGCGAGCCGATACCTGCAACTGTTCGAGTCGTTGCGCGGGCCTTCGGCCGGCGGCGGCACGATGCCGTCCACTTCGGAGGCTCGCGCCTGATGGGTGTCTACCTTCTGATGCTGATTCTGGCCATCTCCGGCCTGGTCGGCATGGCTGCGCCATGGTTCGGTTCGCTGGCTGCCTACCTGATCGCGGTCCTCAACCCTCAGTCCATCTGGTGGTGGAACTTCGAAGGCCTGCGACCGGTCTACTGGGTGCTGTTGCCGACCTTGATCGGCGTGATGATCGGACTGGCTCGAGGGCAGTTGAAGCTTGCTGCGCTGGCGAACTGGCGGATTTTCTGGGTGCTGACGCTGCTGCTGTCCTGCGTGCTTTCGACCCTGTGGGGACCGTTCTCCTTGAGCGATCCCTCGCTGGGCACACGCAGTGCGGCCTTCATGCTCGAGAATCTGTTCAAGATCGTGCTGCTGCTCCTGGCGGCCTCGATTTGCGTGGATAACGAGCGTCGATTGTCCGCCATGGCCTGGATGTTCGTCGCGACGGGCGCGTATCTCACGTTCTGGATCAATGATCACTATCTGGGCGGCGGCGTGTACGGGCGGG
>JBILSK010000534.1:0-2627 GCA_044372165.1 Burkholderiaceae bacterium
CTGCCCGCGGTGATCAACTACGATCTGCCCTATTCGCCCGAAGACTACGTGCACCGCATCGGTCGCACCGGACGAGCCGGGGCCTCGGGTATCGCGCTGTCCTTGATGACCGGCAGCAATGACGATCGTCTGCTGGCCGACATCGAGAAGCTCACCAAGCGCAAGCTGCCGGTCGAAGACCTGGCGGTCGATGCTGGCCTGGACAGTGGCTCGCGCCGCGAAGCGGGCGAAGGACGGGATGGGAGAGAGGGTCGAGAGGGTCGTGAGGGGCGTGGCGAACGCTCCAGCGAGCGGCCGGTTCGCCGATCGCGCGAGGACGACGATGCCCCGCGTCGGGTCCGACCGCCCCTGCCCGCACCGGTCCGGGTGGTCGAAGATCCGTTCTTCTCCAAGCCTTACGAGCCCAGCGAACCGGCAGCGGCGCCGGGTGCGCCGGCGGCGGATCCGGCGCGCAATCCGGTGCGCCGCGGGACGCGGCCTGTGGCGGCCCTGCTGGGCGGCGTCAAGAAGTCCTGAGTTCAGCCAGACGGGCCGTCCAGGCTCGTGTGGCCCGCTGCAGCCAGGCCTCGATCGAGCCGCCTGGCGGGCAGTCCAGCCCCAGGTGCCGGGCCGCGGCGTTCAGCGCCGCGTGCGGTTCGGTAGTGGCTACGGCCTGCGCGCCGTTCTGCTTTGACAACTTGTCGCCATCGGCCCCCCGCACCACCGGCACGTGCAGCCAGCGCGGCTCGGGCAGACCCAGCGCGCGACCGAGGACGATCTGTCGGGCAGTCGACCCGAGCAGGTCCGCGCCGCGCACCACGTCGGTGACACCGGACTCGCCGTCATCCACGACGACTGCGAGTTGATAGGCCCACAGGCCGTCGGCGCGCTTGAGCACGATATCCCCGACCTCGTCGGCGACGTTCTGGCACTGCGGGCCCTGCCAGCGGTCGATGAAGCTGACGGGCCCGGGCGGCACCTTCAGGCGCCAGGCGCGGGGCGCGCGTCCGGCGGGCAAGCCGTGGCGACAGGTGCCCGGATAGGGGCGTTCCTCGTGACGCACCAGCACTTCGCCGCCGGCGCGTCGCTGGGAGTCGGCAATCTCGCGGCGTGTGCAGCCGCAGGGATAGGCCTGCCCGGCCTCGACCAGGCGGCCCAGGGCGGCCTGGTAGCGCGGGGCGTGTGCCGATTGAAGGATCACGTCGCCGTCCCAGTGCAGCCCGAGTCGCTGCAGGGCGTCAAGGATGGCCGCCGTGGCGCCGACTTGCTCGCGCGGCGGATCGATGTCTTCGATGCGCAGCAGCCAGCGGCCGCCGTGGGCGCGTGCATCCAGCCAGGAGGCCAGCGCAGTGACCACCGAGCCCGCGTGCAGGGGGCCGGTCGGAGAGGGCGCAAAGCGCCCGACATAGGGTGCGGTTCGCCCGGGCAATGAGGCTGCGTTCATGTCGACAATCGTCCGCGGGGGCGCCGCAAGCGGCGGGCCGTGATGCGACGGATGCAGATCATAGCGACTGCGCCGGGTCATGACGGTCGGGCCGCGGACTCGGCGTTATGCTGACCGGCCCTGTTTTCTGCCATCGTCGAACTTCTGGAGGCTTTCACCATGATCGAACGTCGCCCTGCCGCCGCGCGCGGCCATGCCCACCACGGCTGGCTCGAGTCGTGGCACAGCTTTTCCTTCGGCGAATACCGCGACCCGCAGCACATGGGCTTCGGTCCGCTGCGGGTCATCAACGACGATCGCGTGGTGCCCGGTGCCGGTTTCGGCACCCATGGCCACCGCGACATGGAGATCATCAGCTACGTGCTGGAAGGCTCGCTCGCGCACAAGGACAGCCTGGGCAACGGCTCGCAGATTCGGCCGGGCGATGTCCAGCGAATGAGCGCCGGCACAGGCGTCACGCATTCGGAATTCAACCCGCAATCGGACGCGCCAGTGCACTTCCTGCAGATCTGGATCGAGCCCGAGCGCCGCGATCTGCCGCCTTCGTACGAGGAGCGTCGATTCGAGGTGGCTCAAAAGCGCGGCCGTCTGGCGCTGATCGCTTCGCCCGATGGCGCGCACGGATCGGTACGCATCCACCAGCAGGCCTGGGTGCATGCGGGTCTGTTCGATGGCGCGGAAGCCGTCGAGTTGCCCCTGGCTGTCGGGCGCCGGGCCTATGTTCACCTCGCCCGGGGGTGCCTGACGGTCAACGGTGAGGTGCTCGAGACCGGCGATGCGCTGAAGCTCACCGGCGAGAGCCGGCTCAGTCTGTCGGGTGGCGAGCAGGCCGAGGTGCTGGTGTTCGATCTGCCCTGAGGGTGGGCGAGCAGGCTCGTTGCACCGGCGTATCATGCGGGCCGCGACACGGTTGCGGCAGGTCTCTCGAGCCCGGGCGGTGTGCCGCTCATGGCGCCTGGGTGTTTGCTCACGCCGCGCCGGCCGTTCCTCGCGAGTGCAGGATCGCGTAAAACGGCGACCTGCACCGTGTTCGCTTCCTTCCGCCCACTCCGACTCCCCTTGCCATGGTCGCGTTCAATTCCGCGTTCAACTCCGAGACCGTTCTCGATGTCCATCACTGGAACGAGACGCTGTTCAGCTTCAGGACCACCCGCGATCCGGGCCTGCGCTTTCGCAACGGCCACTTCGTCATGATTGGCCTGGA
>JBILSK010000535.1:0-2624 GCA_044372165.1 Burkholderiaceae bacterium
GCGAATCGATGAGCATGGTGCCGATGATGGGCAACTCGCCCTCCATCAACATGCATGTCTTCGATCGCGACGAGCATCTCGGCATTGCCTACGGCATGGGCCTGACGGCCGAGAAGGTGGCCGCGCAATGGAAGGTGTCGCGCGAGGACCAGGATGCGTTCGCGCTCGAATCGCATCGTCGTGCCCTGGCCGCGCAGGCTGCAGGCCATTTTGTGGCCGAGACCTGTCCGGTCGAGGTCAGCGAACGTTTGCCGGATCTTGCTGCGGGGCAGGTGAGCACCCGTACGCGAACCGTCTCGCTGGACGAAGGGCCGCGTACCGACACGACGCTGGAAGGCTTGGCGAAACTGCGCCCGGCCTTTGCGGTCAAGGGCAGTGTCACCGCTGGCAACAGCTCGCAGATGTCCGATGGCGCCGGCGCCCTGATCGTCGTGTCCGACCGCATCCTCAAGCAGTTCAATCTCGTGCCGCTGGCGCGCTTCGTGTCCTTCGCGGTGCGCGGCGTGCCGCCCGAGATCATGGGCATCGGCCCCAAGGAAGCCATTCCGGCAGCCTTGCGCTGCGCCGGTCTGGCCCAGGACGACCTGCACTGGATCGAGCTCAACGAGGCGTTTGCCGCGCAGTCGCTTGCGGTCATGCGTGACCTGGGCCTGGACGGCGCGCGGGTCAATCCGCTGGGCGGGGCGATCGCGCTGGGCCACCCGCTGGGTGCCACCGGGGCCATTCGCGCGGCCACGGTCGTGCATGGCCTGCGGCGCACTCAGGGGCGCTACGGCATGGTCACCATGTGCGTGGGCACCGGCATGGGCGCGGCCGGCATCATCGAGCGGGTCTGAGCGGCGCACTGACCATGAGCATTCTCATTGCCGGCCGGGATGCCGCCTGGTTCAACGAACGCAGCCTCGGCTGCCTGCCCGGCCTGCTGGGGGTCGAGATCACCGAGGTCGCGCAGGGCCTGGTGCGTGCGCAACTGGCCATCGAAGCGAAGCACTTCGCGGCCAACGGCTTTCTGCATGCGGCCACCGTGGTGACGCTGGCCGACACCGGCGCGGGTTATGCCTGCATCGCCCACCTGCCGCAGGGCGCTTCGGGTTTCACCACGGTGGAGCTCAAGACCAATCACCTGGGGACAGCCCGCGAAGGCACGATCCGGGCTGAGGTGCGCAGCGCCCATCTCGGCCGTACCACTCAGGTCTGGGATGCCACGGTGACGCATGCGGACACCGGCAGGACGATCGCGCTGTTTCGCTGCACGCAAATGATCCTGTGGCCGAAGTAGGCCGTCTGCTCGCGCTGCCCCTGGCGCCGCTGCTGCTGTGGCAGGGCCGGCGGGTGCGGCGCGACACGCCGACGCTGGCCGAGGCCGAGGGTGACCGCGACGGATGGATGATGCCGGCACGCGGCGGGCAGGCCGCGCCGATTCGCCTGCTGCTGCTGGGCGACTCCTCGGCCGCGGGGGTGGGGACCGCCCACCAGGGCGAGGCCCTGGGCGGACAACTGCTTGCACGTCTGGCACCGACCCTGAAACGTCCCCTGCGCTGGAGACTGGTGGCGCGTACCGGGCTTCGCACCCGTGAGGCCCGCGGTCTGCTGCAGGCGGTGCCGCACGAGCCCTGGGATGTGGTGCTGGTGGCGCTGGGCGTGAACGACGTGACCGCACTGCAATCACGGCGCAGCTGGGCTCGGGAGGTCGCGGATCTGGCCGGGTACCTGGTGCAGGCCCACGGCGTGCGTCAGGTGATCTGGTCGGGCCTGCCACCGATGCACCGATTCCCCGCGCTGCCCCAGCCCTTGCGAGCTGTGCTGGGGGCGCACGCCCGAACGCTCGACCGTGTGCTGCAGGGCCATCGGGCGGTGCAGCATCTGCCGATGCCCGAGATGCGCGCCCCCGGTCTGGTCGCCTCGGATGGCTTTCACCCCGGGCCCGGCGCCTGTGCCCTCTGGGCGCAGGCCGCGCTGCATCCGGTGCTATCAGCGTTCAGTGCTTGTGGGCCGGGGCCTGAGCAGGAGATTGGGCGGGCGTAGCTCCCCCAGCCGGAGCGGTGAGCGGACGCACCGTGACCTTCAGTTCCATCGTCTGGCGGGTGCGGTCGGCGCTTTCCACGACCAGCGAGATCGGCACGCTTTCACCGGCGGCCAGCGGACGCTTCAGGCCCATCAGCATGAGGTGGTAGCCGCCGGGCGCCAGATCGACCGGCTTGCCGGCAGGCAGGGGCAGGCCCGTCATGGCGCGCATCTTCATGACGCCCTGGTCCAGCTTCATTTCATGGATCTCGACGCGTTCGGCCACCGGCGAAGTGCCGCTCACGAGCGTCGCCGCGGTCTGTGCGGTCAAGCGCATGAAGGCACCCGTGGCGCGTTGCTCGCTGATCGTGCCACGCACCCAGGCATCCTGCACCAGGACCTGTGCGTGCACGATCTGGGGCAGCGTGGTCAGTGCGATCAGGCTCGCGGCAAGGGCGAGCCGGCGAATCGTGCGTGCAGGGCGTGCGCGGGCAGGCGAAGAACGCAGGGGCAGGGCGGGCGTCGGCATGATGAAAGGCGTTGATCCGGTGTGAAGGCTTGCAGGAGAAAGCGGGCGTGATTCGACAGGCGCCCGAGCCGAGCATTATCCGCTGCCTGAG
>JBILSK010000047.1:0-8740 GCA_044372165.1 Burkholderiaceae bacterium
GCCACCGGCCGCCGCCACCGCTGCGGGCGTCAGCGCGGCATAGCAGCTGTACTGGTTGGGGTCGCTGACCTTGACGTCGGCAATCACATAGGCACGTGGCACGGCAGGCTCCGGGGGCAGGCTCGAGGAAAAAGGGGTTCGCAAGCTCAGGCGGACATCGACTGTTCGGGAAAGCCGGTTCGCTTGACCAGCGCATCGAGCTCGACCAGCGTGGCCAGCAGCTCCGCCATGCGCGGCAGGGGCCAGGCATTCGGACCATCGGACAGGGCCTTGGCTGGATCGGGATGGGTTTCCATGAAGAGGCCCGACACGCCGGCGGCCACCGCTGCCCGCGCCAGCACCGGCACGAACTCGCGCTGCCCGCCCGAGGAGCTGCCCTGCCCGCCCGGCAGCTGCACCGAGTGGGTGGCGTCGAACACCACCGGGCAGCCGGTCTCGCGCATGATGGCCAGGCTGCGCATGTCGGACACCAGATTGTTGTAGCCGAAGGACGCGCCGCGCTCGCAGACCATGATCGAGTCACCGTCATGCCCTGCGGCGATGGCCGCTTCACGTGCCTTGGCGGCCACATGCTTCATGTCGCCGGGGGCCAGGAACTGCCCCTTCTTGATGTTCACCGGTTTGCCCGACGCCGCCACGGCACGGATGAAATCGGTTTGTCGACACAGGAAGGCAGGCGTCTGCAGCACATCGGCCACTGCGGCCACCGGCGCGACCTGGTCGATGTCGTGCACATCGGTCAGCACCGGCACGCCGATCTGTCGTCGCACTTCCTGCAGGATGCGCAAGCCCTCGTCCATGCCCGGCCCCCGAAACGAGGTGCCCGAACTGCGGTTGGCCTTGTCGAACGAGGACTTGTAGATGAAGGGCACATGCAAGGCCCCGGCGATCGCCTTGAGCTGGCCCGCGGTGTCGATCGCGAGTTGCCGCGATTCGATCGCGCAGGGCCCGGCGATCAGGAACAGGGGTCGATCGAGACCGACTTCGAATCCGCACAGACGCATCTCAGCAGCCGCTCCATCGCGAACATTCGTCAAGGGTGGGCAGGCAGACCCTCATCAGCCCGCCTTGCCGGCACGTCGCCGCTCGGCCTGGGCCAGCGCAGCCTGCACGTAGGATCGGAACAAGGGATGACCGTCCCGTGGGGTCGAGGTGAACTCGGGGTGGAACTGCACACCGACGAACCACGGATGCGCGCGAGGCCCCGATTGCGGCAGCTCGGCAATCTCGGTGAGCCCTTCGGAGGGTGTTCGAGCCGACACCACCATGCCGGCTGCCTCGAGCTGGCCGACGTAGTGATTGTTGACCTCGTACCGATGCCGGTGACGCTCGTTCACGGTGTCGCCGTAGATGCGATGGGCCAGCGTGCCCGGCACGACTGGGCACTGCTGCGATCCGAGGCGCATCGTGCCGCCCAGGTCCGAGGTGTTGTCGCGACGCTCGACCTTGCCTGCGCGGTCCAGCCATTCGGTGATCAAGCCGACCACCGGATGACCGGTCGTGGGGTCGAACTCGGTGCTGTTGGCGTCGGTCAAGCCGCAGACATCGCGGGCAAACTCGATCACCGCCAACTGCATGCCCAGGCAGATGCCGAGATACGGCACGCCCTTTTCGCGGGCATGGCGAATCGCGGCAATCTTGCCTTCGACGCCCCGCCGACCGAAGCCACCGGGCACGAGGATCGCGTCGAATCCTTCCAGGGCCGCCGTACCGTCACGCTCGATCTGCTCGGAGTCGATGTACTCGATCGTCACCTTGCTTTCGGTGTGAATGCCGGCGTGCGTGAGGGCTTCGCTGAGCGACTTGTAGGACTCGGTGAGATCGACGTACTTGCCGACCATCGCGATGCGTACCGCGTGCTTCGGATTGGACTGACGCTCGACCAGGCGATCCCACACGGAGAGGTCCGCCGCGGGTACATCGATGCGCAGCACTTCGCACAGCAGGTCATCGACGCGCTGTTCGTGAAGCATGCGCGGAATCTTGTAGATCGAATCGGCATCCCAGACCGAGATCACCGAATCCAGGGGCACATTCGAGAACAGCGAGATCTTGGCCCGCTCATCGTCTGGAACCCGGCGATCGGCTCGGCACAGCAGCAGATCGGCCTGAATGCCGATCTCGCGCAGCTTCTGCACCGAATGCTGGGTGGGCTTGGTCTTCAGCTCGCCCGCCGAAGCGATGAAGGGCACCAGCGTCAGGTGCACGAAGCAGACATTGCCCCGCCCGAGCGCAAGGCTCATCTGCCGGGCCGCTTCGAGAAACGGCAGCGACTCGATGTCGCCGACGGTGCCGCCCACCTCGACTATCGCAACCTGCGCCGCGTCATCGGTGCCGACCCCGGCGCCGCGCTCGATGAAGGCACGGATTTCGTTGGTGATGTGCGGGATCACCTGCACCGTGCGGCCCAGATACTCGCCACGGCGCTCCTTGCGGATCACGGAATCGTAGATCTGGCCGGTGGTGAAGTTGTTCGAGCGGCGCATCCTGGCCTTCACGAAACGCTCGTAGTGACCCAGATCGAGGTCGGTCTCCGCACCGTCTTCGGTGACAAAGACCTCGCCGTGTTGAAACGGGCTCATCGTGCCCGGATCGACATTGATGTAAGGGTCGAGCTTGAGAAGGGTGACGCGCAGCCCGCGCGACTCCAGCAGCGCGGCCATTGACGCGGCAGCGATCCCTTTCCCCAGGGAAGAGACCACCCCGCCGGTGACGAAAACGAATTTGGTCATGGCGGCCAACGGGAAATGGCGATTATACCAACCTCGCCCGCCCTTTCTGCATCGAAGCCCCCGAACACGGCATCATGGCGGCTATCGAGACCGCAACCTGCGCCAACAGATGCACAACCACCCGCTTCGCATCGAACTTCACAATGAGATCCACACCCGGCCGCGTCCCGTCGTGGCGTCACCCCAGTACGTCTGCCACGCCTCGGTGCTGCATCCGCAGCGGCTTGCCCCCGGCGATCCGACGCCCTTCATCGACTGGTGTCGCAGGCATGGGGTGGCCCTGCCCAATGACCTGCGCGGACACGTCCTGGTCGAACACGGCGCGCTGCGGGTGAAGTGGGAGCGGCACGGTGAATTCGACGATTTCACGGTCTACGATTTGCAGTGCGACGAGAACGATCCCTTTGCTCGCGCAGCCGGCGATCAGGTCCTGGACGAGCTGCTGGCCGCCCACACGGGTCAGGTCATTGCCGCCCTGCGGATCGCGGTCGTTCGCGGTGGCGACACCCTGGACACGGATCGCGCCGAGCAGGTGTTCAACGGGGCCGACCTGGTGGGTGCTGCGGTCGCCGATGAACACGCCGCCCTGTTTTCGGATTTCCGCCTCGATGAACGCGGATTCGGACGTTTCCTGCTGGTCGACCGCACGGCATCGAGCAATCAGCTCGGCCGTGCCGTCCAGCGCGTGATCGAGGTCGAGGAGTACCGCATGATGGCGATGCTCGCGTTTCCCGAAGCGCGCGACATCGGCACCGAACTCGATCAGATCGAACGAGCGCTGTCCGGACTGGTCGCCCGCATCAACGTGAGCCCCAGCAGCGAGGAACCCGAGATCCTGCAGGAGATCACCGCGTTGTCGGCCAACCTGGAGTGGATGTCCGCGGCCAGCGCCTTTCGCTTGAGCGCGGCCAAGGCCTACCGCACGCTGGTGCTCAAGCGCGGCGACGAACTGCGCGAATCCCGCCTGCCTCGCTTGCAGACCTTCTCCCTGTTCCTGGAACGCCGCTTCGAGCCCGCCATGGATTACTGCGCGGCGGTGCGAACGCGTCTGGAGACCGTCTCGGAACGGGTCGCGCGGGCCAGTTCACTGCTGCGCACCCGGGTGGAATTCGAGCAGAACCGTCAGAGCCAGGAGCTGCTGGCGGCCATGAGTCGGCGTGCAGCGCTTCAGTTGCGTCTGCAGCAGACCGTCGAAGGACTGTCGGTGGTGGCAATCGCCTACTACGCCACGGGCTTGTTCGGTTACCTCTTCAAGGCCATGTCGCATGCCGGCGTGCCGATCCCGCACGAAATCGCCGTCGGTCTTGCGGTGATCCCCATCGTGCTGGCGGTGGGTTATTCCCTGCACAAGGCCAAGGAGCACCTGATCAGCAAGCACGAGGATGCCGCCGATTGACGGTGGAATCGATGCGGGCCTGCCTGCCATCAACGCAGGCAAGCCCGTGCAGCGCCGTTCAGCTCAGGCCGAACCCGTCATCGGCAGTGATGATCGCGCCGTTCACGAAGCGCGAATGCTCGGAGGCCAGCAGCAGCAGCAGGCCGTCGAGATCTTCAGGCTGCCCCAGACGACGACGCGGGGTCATCGAGATCAGCTTGCGGCCGGCCTCGGTCTCCCAGTGCTGCTCGTTCAGCTCAGTGCTGATGTAGCCCGGGCAGATCGCATTCACGTTGATGTTGTAGCGTGCCCACTCCAGGGCCATGGCCCGGGTCATGTGCACCACGGCCGCCTTGCTCATGCTGTAGGTGCCGATCTGTGCCAGGACCTTCAGACCCGCCATCGAGGCGATGTTGATGATGCGAGCCGGACGATCGGGCTCGGTCTTCGCCCGCACGATCATTCGTCGCCCGACGGCCTGGGCGACGAAGAAGGCGCCACGGGTATTGGTGTCGAACACGAAGTCGTAGTCATCAGGCGTGACATCGACCAGGCGCTGCGTGGTGCTCACCCCGGAGTTGTTCACCAGGATGTCGATCGCACCGGCTTCGGCCTCGGCACGCTCGACGCCCGCCGCGATCGATTCCGGATCGGTCACATCCATGGCCACCACATGAGCTTCGCCGCCCTCGCCTTCGATTTCGGCGCGCAGCTCCTTGAGCCGCTCCACGCGGCGCGAGGCGAGCACGACCGCCGCACCGTTGGCGGCCAGCACTCGCGCGAATCGGGCGCCGAGCCCGCTTGAAGCCCCGGTCACCAGGGCGGTCTTTTCCTTCAGATTGAATTGCATGGGCTGGGTCATCGACTGGGCTCCTGAGAGGGCGCCGATGATCGCACACCGCCCCGACTGCACGCCTGCCAGGACTGCGGTTTGCGTGCCGGCCTCGCTTTGGCGAGAATCCGGGGTCGATCGATGGGAAGAATCATGGAAATTGAACGAGATGCGATGGAGTTCGACGTGGTCGTCGTGGGGGGCGGCCCCGCAGGACTGTCCGCGGCGATCCGCCTGAAGCAGCTGGCCGCCGAGAAGGGGCAGGAGGTGTCGGTGTGCGTCATCGACAAGGGCTCCGAGATCGGCGCTCACACCTTGTCTGGCGCGGTGATGGATCCGCGCGCCCTGAACGAGCTCTTTCCCGACTGGAAGGAGATGGGCGCGCCCCTCGAGACCGAGGTGACCCATGACGAGGTCCTCTTCCTGAGCGAGTCCAAGGCGCACAAGACCCCGGAGTGGATGCTGCCCGCGGGACTGCGCAATCACGGCAACTACATCGTCAGCCTGGGCGCCGTGGTGCGCTGGCTGGGTCAGCAGGCAGAAAGCCTCGGGGTCGACGTCTACCCCGGTTTCGCTGCCGCTGAAGTGCTGTACGACGACGCCGGCGCGGTGCGCGGTGTGGCCACCGGGAACATGGGCGTGGGACGCGATGGCGAACCCACCGACAATTTCCAGCCTGGCATGGAGCTGATCGCGAAGTACACGCTGTTTGCAGAGGGCGCTCGCGGGCACCTGGGCAAGCAGCTGATCGCGAAATACACGCTCGACGCCCAGTGCGACCCGCAAAGCTATGGCATCGGGATCAAGGAACTCTGGGAGATCGAGCCCGCCAAGCACCGCAAGGGCCTGGTGGTGCACACGGCAGGCTGGCCGCTGGACAACTCGACCTACGGCGGTTCGTTCCTCTACCACTTCGGCGAGAACCTGGTGTCGGTCGGCTTCGTGGTCGGTCTGGCCTACCAGAACCCCTGGCTGTCGCCCTTCGAGGAATTCCAGCGCTACAAGACCCACCCGGCCATCCGCCCGACCTTCGAAGGCGGCAAGCGCCTGAGCTATGGCGCCCGCGCCATCACCGCCGGGGGCATCCTGTCCCTGCCCAAGACCGTCTTTCCGGGCGGTGCCCTGATCGGTTGCGAGGCCGGCTTCCTCAATGCCTCGCGCATCAAGGGCAGCCATGCCGCCATCAAGACCGGCATGCTGGCCGCCGATGCCGCCTTCGACGCCCTGGCCGCCGGTCGCAGCGCCGATGAACTGAGCGCCTACCCCGCCGCCTTCGAGAAATCCTGGCTGCACGAAGAACTCTGGCAGGCTCGCAACTTCAAGCAGTGGATGGGCAAGGGCCTGGTGATGGGCACCCTCATGCACGGCTTCGAACAGGTGGTGCTCAAGGGCAAGGCGCCCTGGACCCTGCGACACAAGCACGCCGACCATGAGTGCCTGCGCCCGGCCTCCGAGTTCCAGCCCATCGTCTACCCGAAGCCGGATGGCAAGATCACCTTCGATCGGCTCTCCTCGGTGTTCCTGTCGAATACCAATCACGAGGAAAACCAGCCGATTCACCTGACCCTGAAGGATCCGTCGGTCCCGGTGGGCGTGAACCTCGCGAAATATGCCGGTCCCGAGCAGCGCTACTGTCCTGCCGGGGTGTACGAATTCGTGAAGAACGAGGACAACACCGACCGCCTGCAGATCAATGCGCAGAACTGTGTGCACTGCAAGACCTGCGATATCAAGGATCCGACCCAGAACATCGTCTGGGTGGTGCCTGAAGGCAGCGGCGGTCCGAACTATCCGGGCATGTGACGCACTGTTCCGGCGCCCTGTGGCGTCGGGACGCAGCCCTCTTTCCGGCGCCCTGGCGCCACTCTCCTGAAGGACACCCTCCGCCCATGAGCAAGTTGTATACGAGCGCACAGGCCGCCCTGGCGGACATCGTGCGCACTGGCCAGACCATCGCTGTCGGCGGATTCGGACTGTGCGGCATTCCCGAGGCCCTGATCGCCGCCTTGCGCGACAGCGGAGTGCGTGACCTGACCTGCATCTCGAACAATGCCGGCGTCGATGGCTTCGGTCTGGGGCAACTGCTGGCCACCCGGCAGATTCGCAAGATGATCGCGAGCTACGTGGGCGAGAACAAGGAGTTCGAGCGCCAGTACCTGGCCGGCGAACTCGAACTCGAATTCACGCCTCAAGGCACCCTGGCCGAGCGGCTGCGTGCCGGCGGCGCAGGCATTCCGGCCTTTTTCACCCGGACCGGCGTGGGCACCATCGTCGCCGAAGGCAAGGACACCCGCGAGTTCGACGGCGACACCTATGTGATGGAGCGCGCCCTGGTCCCCGATGTCTCCCTGGTGAAGGCCTGGATGGCCGACCGCGCCGGCAACCTGGTCTTCCGCCGCACGGCACGCAACTTCAACCCGAACGTGGCCATGGCCGGAAAGATCACGGTGGCCGAAGTCGAGGTGATCGTGGCCAACGGCGAAATCGATCCGGACGCCGTGCACCTGCCCGGCATCTATGTGCATCGCCTGGTGCACAACCCGACACCCGAGAAACGCATCGAGCAGCGCACCACGCGCGCTGCGCGCTGAGGAGAACGAGATGGCCTGGACCCGCGACGAGATGGCGGCACGTGCCGCGCGCGAACTGCGCAACGGTTTCTATGTGAACCTTGGCATCGGCCTGCCCACGCTGGTGGCCAACCACGTGCCGGCCGACATGGAAGTGTGGCTGCAGTCCGAAAACGGCTTGCTCGGCATCGGCCCGTTCCCGACCGAGGACGAAGTCGACCCCGACATGATCAATGCCGGCAAGCAGACCGTGACTACCCTGCCCGGTTCATCGATCTTCGCCTCGGCCGATTCCTTCGGCATGATCCGCGCTGGCAAGATCAACCTGGCCATCCTGGGCGCCATGCAGGTCTCCGAACGCGGCGACCTGGCCAACTGGATGATTCCGGGCAAGATGGTCAAGGGCATGGGGGGCGCCATGGACCTGGTGGCGGGCGTTGGCCGGGTGATCGTGCTGATGGAACACACCGCCCGTCGCAAGGACGGTGGCGAGGACCTGAAGATCCTGTCCGAATGCAACCTGCCCTTGACGGGCCTGGGCGTGGTCGACCTGATCATCACCGACCTGTGCGTGCTGGAAGTGACCTCGGTGGGTCTGGTGCTGCGCGAACTGGCCCCCGGCGTGAGCATCGACGAGGTCACCCAGCGCACGGGCTGCACGCTGGACACCTCGGCCCTGCGCACGCGGGCACACTGACCGCAGCGCACTCGTTCGGCATGCATGACACGGCACGCCTTCAGGCGTGCCGTTTTTGCCCTGGAACCCTCAGCAGCCCGGGCCGGCCTGCAGGACAGGCACGGGCTGACGCAGATCGGGCCGGATCAGTAGCGGGGACGGCGCTGGCCGTCGCCACCACCGCCACCGGCACCGCCACCGCCGCCACCACCGTATCCGCCTCCACCACCGCCGCCGCCCGAACGACGGAAGCCACCGCCCCCGCCGCCCCCACCGCCTTGCTGCTCGCGAGCCTCGTTCACCACCAGGGCTCGGCCCTCGAGAGAACTGCCGTTGAGCGCACGGATGGCGTTCTGGGCGGCGTCGGCCGCCGCCATGGTGACGAAGCCGAAACCGCGTGACCGTCCGGTCTCGCGGTCATTGATGATTCGCGCCTCGATCACTTCGCCATGCACGGCGAACATGTCAGAGAGCTGCGCATCGGTTGCGCGCCAGGGAAGGTTGCCGACGTAGATCTTCGTGCTCATGCATGAACCTCGAAATCAAGTGATTCAT
>JBILSK010000048.1:0-8734 GCA_044372165.1 Burkholderiaceae bacterium
CGTGGCACTTGAAGCGCAGCCTGGGCTGGTGATCGAACCCGGCCTGATGTTTCGCTTCACCGCAGCCGTGTCGTTGGTCACGGGCACCATGTTCCTGATGTGGCTCGGTGAACAGATCACTGAGCGCGGTTTGGGTAACGGCATTTCCATCATCATTTTTGCCGGGATCGCGGCCGGCCTGCCCGGTGCGCTCGCGGGGATGGGTGAACTGGTTCGCAACGGGTCGATGAGTCCGTTTGTGGCCCTGATCATCGTGGCCCTGGTGGTGCTGGTCACGGCGTTCGTGGTGTTCGTCGAGCGTGGTCAGCGGCGCATCACGATCAACTATGCGAAACGTCAGGTGGGCAACAAGGTGTACGGCGGGCAAAGCTCGTACCTGCCCTTGAAGCTGAACATGGCTGGGGTGATTCCGCCGATCTTCGCGTCCTCGATCATCCTCTTTCCGGCGACGGCCGCGCAGTGGTTCACTTCGGGCGACTCCACGAACCCGGTGGTCGGATTCATCAAGGACCTGGCTGCGACCCTGTCGCCCGGGCAACCCGTGTACATCGCGCTGTATGCGTTGGCGATTGTCTTCTTCTGCTTTTTCTACACGGCGCTGGTCTTCAATAGCCGCGAGACGGCAGACAATCTGAAGAAGAGCGGCGCATTTGTTCCCGGCATTCGGCCGGGCGAACAGACGGCGAAGTACGTTGACAAGATTCTGATGCGTCTGACGCTGGCGGGGGCGCTGTACATCACCTTGGTGTGCCTGCTGCCGGAATTCCTGGTGCTGCGCTGGAATGTGCCCTTCTACTTCGGGGGTACGTCCTTGCTCATCATCGTTGTGGTGACAATGGATTTCATGGCGCAGGTTCAGGCCTATCTGATGTCGCATCAATACGATAGCTTGCTGAAGAAGACCAACTTCAAGGGCATGGGTACGCCCGGGGCGCGCTGAGCGGGAAGGAACGCGGATGTCCAAGGACGATGTGATCCAGATGCAGGGCGAGGTCGTGGAGAACCTTCCCAACGCGACGTTCAGGGTGAAGTTGGAAAATGGACATGTGGTGCTGGGCCACATCTCCGGAAAGATGCGGATGCACTACATCCGGATTCTTCCGGGGGACAAGGTGACTGTTGAGCTGACGCCGTACGACCTGTCCCGGGCACGCATCGTGTTCAGGGCGAAGTGACCGGCTGACGGACTCAGGTGTCGCAACGCAATAGTGAAGGGGTGCGCGTCCTGCGCGCGAAGGATTGATATGAAGGTACTGGCAAGCGTCAAGAAGATCTGCCGCAAGTGCAAGATCATCAAGCGTAACGGCGTGGTTCGCGTGATTTGCGCCGACCCGCGGCACAAGCAGCGTCAAGGCTGAAGAGGATTCGCATGGCACGTATTGCGGGCATCAATATTCCGGACCGTCAGCACGCCGAGATCGGCCTGACGGCGATCTTCGGCATCGGCCGGCCGCGCGCTCGCGCGATCTGCGAAGCCGCTGGCGTTCCCCTGACCAAGCGGGTCAAGGATCTGACGGACGCTGAACTCGAGAAACTGCGCGATCAGATCAATCGTTTCACCATCGAAGGCGACTTGCGCCGCGAAGTGACGATGTCGATCAAGCGGCTGATGGACCTGGGCTGCTATCGGGGTGTTCGTCATCGCCGTGGTCTGCCTGTTCGCGGTCAGCGCACGAAGACCAATGCCCGGACCCGCAAAGGTCCGCGCAAGGCCGGCGTGGCGCTCAAGAAGTAAACCGAATACACGGACCCAAGCATGGCTACTCAGAAGCAAGGCTCCTCGGCGGGCAATCGCGTCCGCAAGAAGGTCAAGAAGAACGTGTCGGACGGCATTGCCCACGTGCATGCCTCCTTCAACAACACCATCATCACGATCACCGACCGTCAGGGCAATGCGCTGTCGTGGGCATCGTCGGGTGGGGCCGGATTCAAGGGCTCGCGCAAATCGACCCCGTTTGCGGCACAGGTGGCGGCCGAGACCGCTGGCCGCGCGGCCCAGGAGCAGGGCATTCGCAACCTGGACGTGCGCATCAAGGGTCCTGGCCCGGGTCGCGAGTCGTCTGTCCGTGCGCTCAATGCGCTGGGCATCAAGATCATGTCGATTGCCGACGTGACGCCGGTTCCGCACAACGGATGCCGGCCCCCGAAGAAGCGTCGGATCTGATTTCCTTCGCCTGACAAGCCCACCGTTCGCCCCCGTCCTTCAGGACGTGAGGTGCGGACTAACCGCAGCCTTGGCTGCGTAAGCAAGAGAGAGAACTCGTGGCACGCTATACCGGACCTAAAGCGAAACTGTCCCGTCGTGAGGGGACAGATCTTTTCCTCAAGAGCGCACGTCGCTCGCTGGCTGACAAGTGCAAACTTGACAGCAAGCCTGGCCAGCATGGCCGGACCTCAGGGTCGCGCACCTCCGACTACGGTCTGCAGCTTCGCGAGAAGCAGAAGGTCAAGCGGATGTACGGCGTCCTCGAGCGTCAATTCCGCCGTTACTTCGCCGAGGCCGAGCGTCGTCGCGGCAACACGGGCGCCAACCTGCTCGCGCTGCTCGAGTGTCGTCTCGACAACGTGGTGTACCGCATGGGCCTGGCCTCCACGCGCGCCGAAGCGCGCCAGTTGGTGAGCCACAAGGGCGTGTCGGTCAACGGTCAGACGGTCAACATTCCGTCGGTTCAGGTGCGTGCCAATGATGTGATTGGCATCCGCGAGAAAGCCCGCAAGCAGACCCGTGTTCAGGATGCGCTGAGCCTGGCCGAGCAGAGCGGCTTCCCGGCGTGGGTGTCGGTCGACAAGACCAAAATGGAAGGTGTCTTCAAGTCGGTTCCCGAGCGGTCGGACATTGCTGCCGACATCAACGAGAGCCTGATCGTCGAGTTGTACTCGCGCTAAACCGAGAGATTCATTCCATGCAGACTGCTTTGTTGAAGCCCCGTATCGTTGAGGTCGAGCAACTCGGTCCCTCGCACGCTCGGGTGGTCATGGAGCCCTTCGAGCGAGGCTACGGACACACCCTGGGCAATGCGCTGCGCCGTGTGCTGCTGTCCTCGATGATCGGCTACGCGCCGACCGAAGTGCAGATCGCCGGAGTGGTCCACGAATACTCGACCATCGACGGCCTTCGTGAGGACGTCGTCGACCTGCTGTTGAACCTGAAGGGCATCGTTTTCAAGCTTCACAATCGCGATGATGTCTTTCTGACGCTGCGCAAGGAAAGCCCGGGTCCAGTGACCGCGGCGGACATCGAGCTGCCGCACGACGTCGAGCTGATCAACAAGGACCATGTGATCGGCAACCTGACTCAGGGTGGCAAGCTCGACATGCAGATCAAGGTCGAGCGCGGTCGTGGTTATGTGCCCGGCACGATGCGCAACCTCGCGGACAGCAAGACGATTGGTCGAGTCGTTCTTGACGCGTCCTTCTCGCCTGTGCGTCGTGTGAGCTACGCAGTTGAGAGTGCGCGGGTGGAGAATCGTACCGACCTCGACAAACTGCTGATCGATGTCGAGACCAATGGCGTGATCTCGCCTGAAGAGGCGGTGCGTCAGGCAGCTCGTATCCTCGTCGAGCAGCTGTCCGTCTTTGCTGCGCTGGAAGGTGCCGAGCCGATGGCCGAGTCCGCCGGCGGTGCACTGGGTGGTGCAGGCATGGCCTTGGGCACTCGCTCGCCACAGATCGATCCGATTCTGCTGCGTCCGGTCGACGACCTCGAATTGACCGTCCGCTCGGCGAACTGCCTCAAGGCCGAGAACATCTTCTACATCGGCGATCTGATCCAGCGCACTGAGAACGAATTGCTCAAGACGCCCAATCTGGGCCGCAAGTCGCTCAATGAGATCAAGGAAGTGCTGGCATCCCGTGGGTTGACCCTCGGAATGCGTCTCGAGAACTGGCCTCCGGCCGGCCTCGAGCGCCCCTGATCTTGCCGAAACCCTGGGAATCGAATCATGCGTCACCGTCACGGACTCCGTAAACTCAACCGCACCAGCTCGCACCGCGAAGCGATGCTGCGCAACATGACTGTCTCCTTGCTCAAGCACGAGGTCATCAAGACCACGCTGCCGAAAGCCAAGGAGTTGCGCAAGGTGGTTGAACCCATCATCACGCTTGGCAAGAAGCCTTCGCTGGCCAATCGCCGACTGGCCTTCGACCGACTTCGCGATCGCGACATCGTCGTGAAGATCTTCAACGAACTGGGCCCGCGTTACGCCCAACGCAATGGCGGCTATCTTCGTATCCTGAAGTTCGGCTTCCGTGTCGGCGACAACGCACCGATGGCGCTGGTCGAGCTGCTCGACCGCCCGGACGCTGCGGAAGCTGCCGCGGGCGAGACCGAATCGGCGAGCTGATCTTTCCGTGGTGACACCACGGTTTGCATGCGCGGCGTCCCTGGGGCGCCGCGTGTCATTTGGTGTGGCCGGTTTTCGGGCAGGGCCAGGTCAATGAGGCCCGTGCTGTCGGTTGAAGGGCTGGTGAAGACCTTCGGCAAGCATCGTGCGGTCGATGGTGTCGGATTCTCGGTTGCACCAGGTCAATGCTTCGGTCTGCTGGGTCCGAATGGCGCGGGCAAGAGCACCACGCTCAAGCTGGTGCTGGGATTGATGCAGCCCGACGCCGGTCGAATCGAGCTGCTGGGCGAGCCGGTCCCCGCGCGGGGACGTGAAGCCCGAATGCGCGTTGGGGTGGTGCCTCAAAACGATCCACTCGATCCGGATTTCACTGTGGCGGAGAACCTGCTTGTGTTTGGGCGCTACTTCGGTCAGCCGGATGCGCTCACTCGCTCCCGAATCGATCCGCTGCTCGACTTCGCTCAACTCGGCAACAAGCGTGACGCAAGAATCCAGACATTGTCCGGTGGCATGAAGCGTCGCCTCACGGTGGCTCGCGCGCTCATCAACGACCCGCAGGTGCTGTTCCTGGATGAGCCCACCACCGGGCTCGACCCGCAGGCCCGTCATCTCATCTGGGAGCGTCTCAAGCGCTTGCTGGCGCAAGGCAAGACCATCGTACTGACCACCCATTTCATGGATGAGGCGGAGCGTCTGTGTGACCGGCTGGCGATTGTCGATGCCGGACGTCCGATCGCCGAGGCTTCGCCTGCCGAACTTATTGCCCGGGAGATAGAACCCCACGTGATCGAGGTGCACGGCCCCGGCCGCGCGTCCTGGGCAGCAGAAGCGGCAGGCCTTGGCTGCGAGCGTGTCGAGACCGTGGGTGAAACCACGTTTGCTTACTGCCAGGATGCGTCTCGTGCCCTGGCCTCCCTGCAGACGCGCACCGACCTGCGGTCCTTGCATCGGCCCGCCAATCTGGAAGACGTTTTCCTGAAGCTCACGGGGCGGGACCTTCGTGATTGATCGCCCTGTGTCCGCGTCGCCGACCCGTGCAGGGAACTCGCGATTGTTCGCGTGGCCGGTCCTGTCGCGCCGATTGCTGCCCGTGCTGCGTCGGCACATGCTGGTGTGGCGAAAGTTGGCGGTGCCCAGCCTGCTTGCCAATGTCGCCGATCCACTGATCACCCTGGTCGCGTTCGGCTATGGGTTGGGCGCGTTGTTGCGCGAGATTGACGGCGTGCCCTATGTGCTCTTTCTGGCAGGTGGGTCGGTCTGCATGAGCACGATGATGGCGGCCAGTTTCGAGTCGCTGTATTCAGCGTTCTCGCGCATGCATGTTCAACGGACCTGGGATTCCCTCCTCAACGCGCCGTTGCTGCTCGATGACGTACTGGCTGCAGAGTGGATCTGGGCGGCGCTCAAGGGATGCATTTCCGGGGTTGCGATCATTCTTGTCGCTGTGACCCTGAACATTTCGCGCGAACCGACGCTGTGGGCATTGCTGCCCGTGATTCTGTTGACCGGCCTGGCCTTTGCGGCCATCGGTCTCAGTTTCAACGCCCTCGCGCAAGGCTACGATTTCTTCTCGTACTACTTCACGCTGGTCTTGACGCCGATGACCTTCCTGTCCGGTGTCTGGTTTCCCGTGTCACAGTTGCCGACGTGGTTGCAGCCGATCAGCGAGCTGCTCCCGCTGACTGCAGCGGTGAGCCTTGCCCGCCCGCTGCTGCTCGGGCACTGGCCAGAAGATCTGGTGATGCCCGTGCTGGTGTTGCTCGTCTATGCCCTGGGTGGGTTCTACGTGGCGACGGTCCTGACGCGTCGGCGCTTCGCGTCGTAGACAATCGCCCTGGCTCAGGCGTCCTTGAGCCAAGCCGCGGCATCGAGTGCGAAGTAGGTCAGGATCCCGTCGGCACCCGCGCGCTTCATGCACAGCAAGGATTCCATCGCGACCGCACGTTCATCCAGCCAACCCGCTGCACCGGCTGCCTTGAGCATCGCGTACTCCCCGCTGACCTGGTAGACGAACGTGGGGACACTGAAGGTGTCCTTGACGCGACGCACGATGTCCAGGTACGGCATTCCGGGTTTCACCATGACCATGTCAGCCCCTTCTCTGATGTCCAGCGCCACTTCGCGCAAGGCCTCGTCGGTGTTCGACGGATCCATCTGATAGGTCTTCTTGTTGCTCTTGCCCAGGTTGCCTGCCGAACCAACTGCGTCCCGGAACGGTCCGTAGAAGGCCGAGGCGTACTTGGCCGAATAGGCCATGATCATGGTGTGGATGTGCCCAGCCCCTTCGAGAGATTCTCGCAAGGCGCCGACACGCCCATCCATCATGTCGGACGGCGCAATGATGTCCACGCCAGCGGCAGCTTGCACCAGGGCTTGCTCGCGCAGAATGGCCACGGTCGGCTCGTTGAGCACATAGCCGTCGTCGTCGATCACGCCATCCTGCCCGTGGCTGGTGTAGGGATCGAGGGCGACATCGGTCAGAACACCGAGTCCGGGAAACCGCTGCTTGACGGCGCGAACGGCGCGCGGCACCAGGCCGTCCGGATCGGTGGCAATCCCGCCGTTCGAGGTCTTGAGCGCAGGATCGATCACCGGAAAGATCGCCATGACCGGAATGCCGGCGGTAGCACATCGTTCCGCCAGTCGCAGCAGGGCGTCGATCGAATGGCGTTCCACCCCGGGCATCGATGGGATCGGATAGTTGGCCCCGTTTCCGTCCTGGACAAAACATGGATAAATGAGGTCGTCGACCGACAGCATATGTTCGGCAACCAGTCGCCGAGCGAAAGCGTCGCCACGAAGTCGACGGGGCCGTTGAGTGGGAAATCCTTGTTGAATTTGAGGAAAATCAGCCATTTGGCGACTCCGTGTGGGTTTGGCGGTAAAAAATGAAGTTTTCTGAAAAGAAACGCTTGAAGTTTCTTCAGGCGCCCCTATCATGGACAACAGATGGCCCTCGGGCTGTCTCCCGCTTCTCCTCCCTGAGCGGGTGCCTGCGAAGTTTTCAAAGGCGTTTCGCCCCGGCGCATGAATGCAGCCGGGGTTTTTTTTTCCCGTCCCAAGCTGTCAGGCCGGGCTGGGGTCACCCTCGGAAAGTGGCTCTGGACCAGCGGGTGACGGCGCAAGCCAATTCTCCACCAGTTGCGCCAGCTCGTCGCTGCCACTGCGGTTGAGCGCGGAGAACAGCATTGTGTGGTTCTCGCTGCCCGGGCGGATGCGCTGTAATTCGGAACGGACTTCGTTGCGGGTGAGGGTCGCCTGCTGACGGGAGAGCTTGTCGGACTTGGTCAGCACGACGGCCACCCTGACATCGACCGGCACCCACCCCAGCAGACGTCGGTCCAGATCGGTCAGCTTGCGACGGATATCGACCAGCAGCACGACGCCCGCCAGCTGCCGACGCAGCTGCAGGTACTGACCGGCCAGCTGGTCCCAGGTCTTCTTGGTTTCCAGAGGCGCCGAGGCATAACCGTAGCCGGGCGTATCGACCAAGTGAGCGACGGGCCGGTCGGCTGGCCCGACACTGAAGTAGTTCAGTGCCTGGGTGCGACCTGGAGTTCGGCTGGAAAAGGCCAGCCGCCGCCGATTGCACAGGATGTTGATGGCCGAGGACTTGCCGGCGTTGGAGCGACCGACGAACGCGACCTCGGCCAGGCCGTCCTGAGGGAGCTGGCTGAGGGCGGCGACCGTGATGTGAAACCGGGCTGATGGCAAAAGAGACATGTTGCGACGCTATTGTACAATCTCGGGTTTGCGCGAACTCCGGAAACTCAAGGTGCTTTCGATGACCCCGATGAAATCGACCCTCATGGCCGGGTTGGTAGCCTGCGCCGCCTGGTTGGCGATGCCTGCGATGGCACAACCGGCCCCGGCGAAAATCGACCTGGCGAAGGGGCAGCAACTTTCCGCCCAGGTCTGCGCGGCCTGTCATGGCGCTGATGGCAATGCACCCAGCCCGGCAAACCCCAAGCTGGCCGGCCAGCATGCCGACTACCTCTACAAGCAGCTGAACAACTTCGTGCCGAAGAAGGGTGCGAAAGAGGCCGAGCGCGCCAACGCGGTGATGGCGGGCTTTGCAGCCACGTTGTCCGATGCCGACCGACGCAATCTGTCTGCCTACTACGCAGCTCAAGCCTACAAGCCTGCTTCGGCCAAGAACAAGGATCTGGTCGAGCTCGGCCAGCAGATCTATCGCTCAGGCATCGCTGCCAAGCAGGTGCCGTCCTGCACCGGTTGCCACGGCCCCACCGGATCGGGCATCCCTGCGCAATACCCGCGCCTGGGGGGTCAATGGGCCGAGTACACCGAGTCGCAGCTGACCCAGTTCCGCTCCGGCCAGCGCAAGAACAGCACGCAGATGACCGCCATCGCCGCGCGCATGTCGGACGCGG
>JBILSK010000536.1:0-2622 GCA_044372165.1 Burkholderiaceae bacterium
ATCTGCTGGCGCCGCACCGGCTCAGGACTCCGGCTTGATGCCCGCGCGGGCAATCACCGCCTTCCAGGTCTCGTATTCCTCGGTGTAGGTCTTCAGGAACTGCTCGGCACTGCCGCCCACGGCTTCGGCGCCGATCTTGTCGAAGCGCTCGATGAGATCGGGGGCCTTGAGCGCGGCATTGACCTCGCGACGCAAGGTGTCGGCGACCTCGCGGGGCAGACCGGCCGGGCCGAACAGGCCGAACCAGTTGGCCAGTCCCATGCCCTGCACGCCCGCTTCGGCGAAGGTCGGCACCGTGGGCAGCTGTGGCGCGCGCTTGAGGCCGGTCACGGCCAGGGCACGCACGCGACCATCGCGAATGTTCGGCTGGGCGGACACCACGCTGTCCACCAGGAACGCGACCTGCCCTGAGACCAGGTCGCCGATCACCAGCTGCGTGCCCCGATACGGGATGTGCACCACATACAGGCCGCCGGCGCGCCACTTGAAGAGCTCGGCGCCCAGGTGCGGATACGTGCCGATGCCGCTCGAGCCGAAGTTGTAGCGCCCGGGCGCGGCCTTCATCAGCGCGATGGCCTCCTGCAGCGTGCGTGCGGGGAAGTCGCGTCCCACCACCAGCACGCTGGGCGCGTTGGCCACGTGCACGATGGGCGTGAAGTCGCGAAAGGCGTTGTAGGGCAGCTTGCCGGGCGTGAGCGCCGGGCCGACCGAGTGTGTGGAGCCGGTGGCCAGCAGGAGGGTGTATCCATCTGGAGCAGACTTGGCCACGGCGTCCGAGCCCAGGGTGCCGCCGGCCCCGGGGCGGTTCTCGACCAGGACCTGCTGGCCGAGTTGCGTGCCCAGGCGTTGCGCCAGGATGCGCCCGATCACGTCGGTCGCGCCGCCCGGCGGAAAGGGGATCACCAGCCGGATCGGGCGGGCGGGCCAGCTCTGGGCACGGACCGCCATCGGCAGGCTGCCCAGGGTCGCGCCTGTCATGCTGGCCACCGCGGGCAGCACCAGACGCAGCGCGCGACGTCGCGACGCAAAACGGGCACTGCCGGTCGTCGGACTGGAGACGGGCAGGCAGCGCGGGCGGTGCGATACGTTCATCGGAGCTCCTTGCAGGCGTCGGCGAAGGCATCGATGGTAGCCCAGGCATGCCGACCGCAGCGTGCGGACCTGACACGCTTGCGACCGCTGATCGCCAGCGGTCTCGGTATCATCCGGGGCGAAACTCGAACCCTCGCGAGTCCTGGCCGGCGTTCGATTCAACCATCCAACCACTGGCGGTCACGGCCGCAGCAAGGAGACGCACATGTACGCACCTTTCGATCTGACCGGCCGCACCTCGGTCATCACCGGCGGCAACGGCGGCATCGGCTACGGCATGGCCCGCGCGCTGCTGGCATCGGGCGCATCGGTGGCGATCTGGGGCTCCAACCCCGACAAGACCGCCAAGGCGCGCGAGGCCCTGGCGGCCGAGTGCGGCGACGCCAAGCGCGTGCACAGCTTTGTGTGCGATGTCGGTGACGAGAACCAGGTCGATGCCACCTTCGCAGCGTCGGTCGCGGCACTCGGCGGTCATGTCGATTCGTGCTTTGCCAATGCCGGTGTCTCGGGCAAGGGCGTGTTGATGACCGACATGAGCCTGGAGGAATTCCGCCGTATCCAGCGCATCAACGTCGAAGGCGTCTTCACCACCTTCCGTGCCGCTGCGCGCCACATGATCGAGAAGGGCATCCACGGATCGCTCGCCGCCACCGCCAGCACCGCGGCCATCGAGGGTGCGGCCCGCAACAGCCACTATGGCGCATCCAAGGGGGCGGTCACCTCCTTCGTGCGAGCCGTGGCCGTCGAGCTGGCCCGCCACAAGATCCGCGCCAACTCCATCCTGCCCGGCTGGATTGCCACCGAGATGACCGAGCGCTCGTTCAACAACGAGAAATTTGCTGGCAACGTCATGCCGCGCATCCCGGTGCGTCGCTGGGGCGACATCGATGATTTCGGCGGCATCGCGGTCTATCTGGCAAGCGATGCCTCGGGCTACCACACTGGCGAGCAATTCACGATCGACGGCGGCTACACCAAGTTCTGATCGGGCACATCGCATGCGCCTGCTGATCCTGTCCGATCTGCACGTCGAGTACGCCGACCTCACGCCGCCGCCTTGCGACGACGTCGAGGTGGTGGTGCTGGCCGGCGACATCGGGCAGGCGACGCTGGCGCTGCACTGGGCGCGGCGCAGCTTCCCCGATCGCCCCATCGTGCAGATCGCCGGCAATCACGAGTTTTTCGATGCCCGCATCGGGCCGGCTCTTGCCGCAATGCGCGCCACCGCGCGAAGGCTGGGCATCCACTTCCTCGAGCAGGATGCCCTGGTGCTGGGCGATGTCGAATTTCTCGGCTGCACCCTGTGGACCGATTACCGCTACGGTGAAGCCCCTGGCCGGCGCCCGCAGCAAGATGCCGAGGCCGCGATGAAAGGGGCCCATCGCGTCATGCTCGATTACCGGTGCATCGAAACCCACGATCCGCAGTCGCCCGACACCGTGCGTGCCTTTCGTCCCGAGGACTCGGTGGTGCTGCACGACACCGCGCGCGGCTGGCTGGCCGCGAAGCTGGCCGAGCCCAGGCGGACTC
>JBILSK010000538.1:0-2620 GCA_044372165.1 Burkholderiaceae bacterium
CATGGACCTGGTCAAGCGCGCCAAGCCCAACGTCGGCATGAACGGTCAGCCCGCCGACATCTGAGCGTTGCAGGCAGGCTGGATGCGGGCCAGGTGCCCGCTCCACGCTCAGCCGTCGATGTGCCGGAACTGGGTGTCTTCCATTCGAGTCGGGCGGCGCTTGCCATCCTGCTCGATCATCGTGCCGCTCGCGTTTCGGCCGCGGTTCGAGAAGGTGCCTTCGAAGCGCTCGCCGCTGGAAAAGGTCCGCACGCCTGGCCCCTCGGGAAATCCGGCCACGAACCGGCCTTCGTGGCGATCGCCATTGGCAAAGGTGTGTACGCCCTGGCCCCACATCAAACCGTCCTTGAAGTCGCCGGTGAAGCGGCCGCCGTCCGGAAAGAAATAGGTGCCGGCGCCGTTGGGTGCGCCGGCTGCGAAGCGACCCTCGTAGCGGCCACCGTCCGGAAAGCTCATGCGACCGGTGCCCTGCACGATGTTGTCAGCAAATTCGCCCTGGTACCGATTGCCATTGGCAAAGGTCGCCTTGCCGAAGCCGTGACGACGGCCCGCTACGAAGCTGCCTTCGTAGACGAAGCCGGCCGGGGTCGAAAAGCTGCCCTGTCCTGAAAGGGCGCCGGCATCGAAGCCGCCCTCGTAGCGGTCGCCATTGGCGAACTTCATGATGCCCTTTCCAGAGGGCCGGTCGGCAACGAAGCTGCCGCTGAAGGTGTCACCGTTTGGCCAACGGATCTCGCCCTGTCCTTCGCGCCGTCCCATGACGAAGTCACCCAGATAGTCGCCCTGGGTGTGGCTGCTGAGGCGGCCCCGGCCATGCAGACGGCCCTGCAGAGTGGTCCCCTCGTAGCGGCTTCCGTCGGGCAGGATCAAGGTCGCTCCCGGACCTGGCCGGGTGGTCGGCACGATGCGTGTGTCGGCGGTCGCAGTGGCTGGAGGAGCTGATGCAAGCGGCAGCCCCGCAGGTGCCGGGGCTGCAAGCGTGCTCGCGCCGGGCGCCGATGAGATCGATGAGGTCGCCGACGATGGGCGAACCGCAGCAGCATCGAGTGCAGCCTGCGTCTGGCGTACACGATTGCGGGCCAGACTGGTGAACACGCCCTCGGGAAACTGTTCGATATAGGCTTCGAACTCCTTGGGGTCGCGACTGTCCTTGATCGAGTCCCAGAAGCTCTTTTCGATCGCCAGGCGCATCTCGGCGCTGGGGGTGGCCGTAGCGGGCGCGGCAGCGAGGGTGTTCGAGGCGATGATCAGCTCGTTGCGCAGACTCGAGACGTCCCAGGGAATCTGCTCACCGCGGGTTTCGGTCATGACGGCGTCGCGTACCCGCTTGAGCACGAGTTCGACCGGTTGGCCGGGATTGCCGATGTGTCGCAGCAGGTGCTTGGTGTAGACGCCATTGCGGCCGGACCCTTCGCGTGCCACCTGGCCCGGCGCCGTCGAGTAGGCGATGAGCGTGCCGCCCGGCGCATTCATCTGCGCCAGTCCGACCGAAGAAAACCGCACCGTCGAGGCAAAGGGATTGTCGCGACAGGCGTCCAGGATCAGCACATTGGCGCGGGTTCTCAGCCGATCTACCCTGGACAGCACCTCGGTGATATCCAGGCTGTAGAAGGTGACGTCATCTTCCGAGCGGATCTTTGCATCGACCGGAATCAGGTAGTTCCGGTCGCGCAGCTGGATGGCATGTCCGGCGAAGTAGAACAAGGCGACGTCGCCGTCACGCAGCTTTGCGCCGAATTCCCTGATCGCCTGAAAGAGCACGTCCCGCGTGGCGTTTTCGCGCAGCAGGACTTCGAAGCCCGCTTCCTTCAATGCGGCGGCCATGTCTCGCGCGTCGTTGACCGCGTTGCGCAATTCGCTGCCCGGATACGCATTGTTGCCAACGATCAGCGCGTGCCGAGCCGCCCAGGCCGACGAGGGGGCGGCAATCATGAACAGCAGCAGGCCGATGCACGCTTGGGCAGTCAGGTGAACAGCCATGCGGATGGCACCGGGCCAAAGAACGCGATTCATTGCGGCACGTGTTGGGCGAGTGAGTGCAGAAACATGGGTCGTCTCGATGACAGGCCATCATAAGGGGATCACGTATCTTCGAGCGGCGAAGTTGACAGATCGGAGCCTGGCTTTCAGCCTGTCCGATTAACCGACCCACGACAAGAACAAGGAGCTCTGTGTGATCCCGACCCAATTGTTTGACCTCACCGGCAAGGTGGCCCTGCTCACCGGTGCCTCCAAGGGCATGGGCCGCGCCATGGCCATTGCATTGGCCGAGCATGGCGCACGCGTGATGATTTCGAGCCGCAAGCTCGATGCCTGTCAGCGCGTGGCCGACGAGATCAACGCCGCCTGTGGCGAGAAGCGTGCGCATGCCTTTGCCTGCAATGCCGGCTACAAGGACCAGCTGCAGGCGCTGGTCGACGCAACCCATGCACAGCTCGGGCCGATCGACATTCTGGTGGGCAACGCAGGCGTCAATCCCTACTACGGGCGTCAGGTCGACATTTCCGACGAGGCCTGGGACAAGACGCTGGCCACCAACGTCAAGTCGAATCTGTGGCTGGTGAAGATGGTGTCCCCTGACATGGTCGCCAAGGGGGGCGGATCGATCATGATCACCTCC
>JBILSK010000537.1:0-2620 GCA_044372165.1 Burkholderiaceae bacterium
CCGGGGTGCGTGAGGCGGTGCTGCGGCAGATGGCCGATGGCGACTGTCTCGATGGTCCGACCGAGCAGTTGGTCGTGCTGGCTGAGCGTCTGACCGGGCTGGTCACCCATGCGGACTGGGCACTGTTCTCGAAGAACGGCACCGACGCCACCACCACCTGCGTGACCCTGGCCCGTGCCGCGACCGGACGTCGCAAGATTCTGCTTGCCCGCGGTGCTTACCACGGTGCTGTGCCCTGGTGCTCTCCGAACCCGCTGGGTGTGACCGCCGAAGACCGCGCCCACCTGATTCATTACACCTGGAACGACACCGATAGCCTGGAGGCGGCAGTGGCCGCGGCCGGAGACGACTTGGCCGGGATTCTGACGTCTGCCTTTCGGCACGACTATGGCATCGATCAGGCGCTTCCCGATCCGGTGTTCGCCCGTCGGGCACGCGAGCTGTGTGACGCCCGCGGAGCCGCCCTGATCCTGGACGATGTGCGCGCCGGATTTCGCTTGAGCCTGCATGGCAGCTGGGATCCGATCGGCGTGCAGCCTGACCTGTCGGCCTGGAGCAAGGCGATCGCCAACGGCCATGCGCTGGCCGCAGTCACGGGGTCCGAGCGGTTTCGGGACGCGGCAGCGCGTCTGTACCTGACCGGCTCCTTCTGGTGTGGCGCGGTGGCCATGGCCGCGGCGATCGCCACGCTTGATACCCTCGAGGCCCAGGACGGTCCCACCCGGATGCACGCGATCGGGCAGCGGTTTCGCGATGGCCTGGCCGCTCAGGCGCAGTCGGTCGGCGTGGGCATTCGTCAGAGCGGCCCGCCGCAGATGCCGACGGTGCTGTTCGATGACGATCCGGACTTCGCTCGCGGGCAACTGTTCTGTACCGAGGCCTTGGCGCGCGGTGTCTACCTGCACCCGAAGCACAACATGTTTCTGTCGACGGCTCACACCGAGGCGGATATCGATGAGGCGCTCGAGGCCACGCGAGTGGCCTTCGAGGTAGTGGCAACCCGCTTCGGCTGACCGACCCTTACGGGTCGGGTCGGCTTGCCCGACATTCCACGAACCGGCGCCTGCCGTCCTGGCCGCCACGGCCCCTCAGCGTACACTCGGCGGGTGAGGGGAGATCAAACCATATCAAGCGCCGGGCTCGCGTTGATCGCAGCACTGATGCTGTCGGCGTGCAGCGTGCCACCGGTTCCCGAGGTCGTGCGGCGTCCCGCCATGGCGCCCGAGCGTATCGGCGCGCAGGCCGCACCGATCGAATGGCCCGCCGCCAGGTGGTGGGCCGATTGGGGGCCTGCCGAATTGGCTGCGCTGATCGATCAGGCGGTGTCCGACTCTCCCACGCTGGCAGTCGTTCGGGCGCGCGTGGTGCAGGCCGAAGCGGCCGCCGATGTGGCCGCCGCCGCCTCGATGCCCCGCCTGAGCGCCAACGCAGAGCTTCTGGCGCAACGCTTCAGCGAGAACAACATCCAGCCGCCTCCGCTGGCTGGCTCTCATCGGGTGACCTCCGCGGCCCAGCTGGCGGGCAGCTGGGAACTCGATCTCTTCGGCAAGAACCGGGCGGCGACCGAGGCTGCGCTCGGTGCGGTCAATGCGATGAAGGCCGAGGCGCAGGCCGCGCGCATTCTGCTGGCCACGCAGGTCGCCGCGGCCTATGTGAATCTGGCGCGCCTCACCGATGCCCGGCGGCTGGCCGAACAGGCACTCGAGCAACGATCGCGCAGTCTGGATCTGGTGCGACAGCGGGTCGTGGCGGGCATCGATTCCAAGGTCGAGCTGCGCCAGGCCGAAGGGGGCGTGGCTCAGAGCCGCACCGAGATCATGGCGCTCGAGGACGCAGCGGCAAGGCAGCGTCGTGCGCTGGCTGAATTGACCGGACAAGGGCCTGATGCGCTGGGCGCGATGGCGCCCGGGCTGTTTCCGATCAAGGGTGTCCCTGTGCCGGCCAACCTGCCTGCAGACCTGATGGGGCGGCGTGCCGACCTGACCGCGCAGCGCTGGCGAACCGAGTCCGCGATCAGCGCTGTGCAATCGGCACGCGCCGAGTTCTATCCGAACATCAACCTCACGGCCTTCGTCGGCCTGGCCTCGGTGGGTCTGGACCGCTTCCTGAGCCTGGGGTCGCGCACCTACGGGGTCATGCCGGCCCTGCGGCTGCCGCTCTTCGATGCCGGGGTGCGTCAGGCGAACCTGGGGTCGCGGGCGGCCGAGGTCGATGCGTCGATCGATGCCTACAACGCGACCTTGCTGCGCGCCTTGCGGGAGGTGGCCGATGAAGTCGGCACGCTGCGTTCCCTGCAGGCACAGCAGCAGACCCAGTCCGAGGCCTTGCGCGCCGCTGAGTCGGCCTACGAGCTCGCCTTGCAGCGCTATCGGGCAGGCCTGGGCAATTATCTCACTGTGCTGGCCGTCGAATCGACAGTCATCGAGCAGCGTCGTGCCCACCTCGAGCTGCGCGCGCGTGAACTCGCCGCCGAACTCGGTCTGGTGCGAGCCTTGGGCGGGGGCTTTCACGAGGCGCCCAGCGGGCCGCTGCTGCAGTCAACCGGAGGAGCTCAATGAGTGCATCCCCGCCGAGCGCTTCTGGCGCGCAGGCGTCGCCGCCCCCGCAGCCCGCGCCGCGT
>JBILSK010000539.1:0-2615 GCA_044372165.1 Burkholderiaceae bacterium
AACCACAGAGAGGGCAGCAGCGAGGGCAACTCCTCGCGCAGCGTCGTCGCCACCAGGGACGGCGCCGGCAGGATGTAGTGCGGAATGTCGTTCCAGCGGACCAGCGCCTCCCAGGCCGCCAGCAGGCCGAGCGACACCAGCACCGGTACGACGCCCGCGTGTCGCCACAGCGCCCCCTTCATGTCTCGGACGCCCGTCGCAAGGCCGCGGACGCCTGCAGGCACAACTCGACGTAGCGCGGGCTTTCCCGAAAGGCATCGTCGCGCTCGTCGGGGGTGTCGATATCCAGGGACGCCACGATACGGCCCGGTCGACCGCGAAATACCGCGACCCGGCTCGACAGGAACACCGCCTCGTAGACACTGTGCGTGACAAAGACGACGGTGAGCGCTCGCTCCTGCCATATGCGCCTCAGGTCGTCATCCAGACGACCTCGGGTGATCTCGTCCAGGGCGGCAAAGGGCTCATCGAGCAGCAGCAGATTCGGCCGGGTCACCAGCGCCCGGGCAATCGACACGCGCATGCGCATGCCACCGGACAGCTCGCGCGGATAGGCGTGCTCGAACTCGTCCAGGCCCACCCAGCGCAGGACTTCGCGCACCTCATCGCTGACATCGGCCGCCGAGCGACCTTGCAGCCGCAGGGGCAGGCGAACATTGTCGAAAACGCTCGCCCAGGGCATCAGGGTGGGTTCCTGGAACACGAATCCCAGTTGCATGTCGGACGCGCGTGTCACCTGCCCGGAGCTGGGCCGCGTCAGCCCTGCCGCCACGCGCAGCGCGGTGCTCTTGCCGCACCCCGAGGGGCCCAGCAGGCTCAGGAACTCGCCTCGGCCTACCTGCAGGTCCAGTCCGTCCAGTGCCTGGACCCCATTTTCGAAGCGAACGCTCACCCCGCTCAAGGTCAGCGGCGGTTCGGGCACCAGAGGGGCAGACGCTGTGGATGACGGCGCAGCGGACATCGAGCCATGGTAGCGCAGCCCGCACGCCGGACCGGCAAAGCCCGTGCTTATTCGGCGCGGGGTCGCACCCGTCGCACGTACAGCGTCGCCGCTTCGGTCCGGTTGCGCACACCCAGACGCTGCAGCAGCTCGCGGACGTGGGCCTTGGTGGTGTTCAGGCTGATCTGGTAGCGCGAGGCAATCTCGATGTTGGACAGGCCATCGGCGATCGCCTGCCAGATCTGCTGCTGGCGGGGCGAGAGATTGGATTGCGCGGCACTGCCGCCGTCATGGCCCTCCCCAAGGGCGTGACCGTCGGTGAGCAGAGGAGCGAGCGCCGCGATCAGTGCCTGGGTCGGCTCGCTCTTGCCGATCATCACGGTGGCGCCCAGTTCCAGCGCGTTGCGACGCAGGGGCTCGCTTTCCAGGGCGCTGAAGACCAGCACCGGGACCTCCGGGCGCAGGGTACGCAACTCGGCCAGGCCCTCGAGACCGGCACTGTCGGGGAGCCGCAGGTCCAGGATGGTGACCGCCAGCGAAGGCTCGACCTGATACACCGCGCGGGCCTGCCGCAGGCTGGAGGCCTGCAACGAACGCACACCAGGGAAGTACTCTTCGATGACCGTGGACAGCGCCTGGGGCACGACAGGATGGTCATCGACAATCAGAACTGATCGGGTCATCAGTGACCGCTCCGGAACAGGGATGGCTCGCACGCGAACTGTTCGACTCCCCTCTCACCAGCCCCAGGTGAAAGACCTCTCGGCAGACAGGGCAGACGTTTGCAGGGAAGCCCGGCAAACGTTGGAGACGAAACATCAATCAATCGGCGTCATGCATCGACAAACCCATGTTTGTCGATCACGCGGCCCGATGCAACCGAAAGTCACGACTGGACGGTGACAATCGTCAAGCGCTTCATCCCTCTAGGTGAGATCAGGAGGGCATGCGAACCACAACCCGACAGGACTAGCTCCGGTGGGCTAATTTTTCAGGTGAGCGTCCCGAACCGCCTCCGGTACCGCTCCCCATCAGATGACTGAGCCGGTACACCCATCCATCGGGATGATGGCACCCGATACATAGCTGGCTGCGTCCGACGCCAGGAACAGGGCCAACTGGGCGACCTCCTCAGGCTCGCCCATGCGCCCCATCGGGATGCGCGCGATTTCATCGGCCAGGACCTGCTCCCGGGTCTTGCCACTCGCCTTGGCGGATACGGCCAGACCCTCCTCGACCCGTCCGGTGCGCGTCATGCCGGGATTGATGCCGTTGACCCGGATGCCCTGGCCGGCATAGGCCCGGGCGAATCCGACCGTCGACAGCATCAGTGCCGCATTGGCCGAGCCGCCGGGAATGTGCATGGGTGAGGCCACGCGACCGCCCTGGCCGATGATGTTGACCACCGCCCCCCGGCGTCGGGTCGCCATGGCCTTGAGGACAGGTTCCAGGAGATGGATCGTGCTGAAGTACTTGGCGTCAATGCCCTGGTGAAACGCCGCGGCAGACAGGTCCTCAGGCGCGAAGCGCCGGGCCGCGCCCGCCGAGTTGAGCAGCACATCGATGGGCCCGACTTCGGTCTCGATCCGATGAGCCAGCGCCAGCGCCTGCTGGGCATTGGACAGATCCGCGGTCATCGCCTGGACCTTGAGACCCTCGCTCGCCATCTGGCTGA
>JBILSK010000540.1:0-2609 GCA_044372165.1 Burkholderiaceae bacterium
ACGACTTACTGCAATTGTGGTGCCGGTGAGAGGAGTCGAACCCCCGACCTTCGCATTACGAATGCGCTGCTCTACCAACTGAGCTACACCGGCGAACCTGCTGACCGGGATGACATCCCGGCCGAGGCGCGCGGGTCCGACCGTACAGGCTTTCAGGACACCGCGAAGCCTCGAAGAATAGCATGCGAGCGAATCTGACACTTGCAAGGGGCCGCCTCGAGCGACGAACGGTCGAAAACTCCACGGTTCGCGGTGAATAGACCGGCGATCCAGAGTCACGGTGACAAGTCGCACTTACACGGTCGAGGGATGAACGGATGATGGTTGAAATCGCACGGCTCCGGACACATATGTTAAGGGAGGCCAGTAACGCTCCCCCGGGCTGTCGTGCGATGCCTGTACGAACCATCAACCGGAAGCTTTCCTCCCATGTCTGCCGCCGAACTGCCCGTTCAAATCATTACCGCCCGCTCGGGCGGGGAGTCGATCGACGGCCTGGCTGCGCAGCTGCGTGCTGAGGCCATCCCCTACGGCTTCGTCGATCCCTCCGGCGAAGCCGGCCTGTCGGTGCCTGCGCCCTGTGTCGGCATTCTCGATTTCCAGGGACTGTCGGAAAGCGAGGTCAAGCGCATGGTGGCCCTGACCTCCCAAGGGGACTCCTACTGGATCGCGCTGATGCCCACCGACACTCGCAGGTTGTCGGACAGCCTGCGTCGGGCGATCTGGTCGCGCTGCTGGTCGTCGGTCGACCTGTCCATGCCGATGCAGGTGATCATCGGATTGATCAGGGGCGCCTTGCATCACCTCTTGCTCGCGCCGCGGGAGTCGGCGCCGATGACTCAATTCGGATTCGGTCCGCTGGTCGGCAACAGCCCGGCCATGCGCTCCATGTTCGGTGCGCTGGAGCGGATTGCGCCGGCTCACGCACCGGTCCTGGTGCTCGGCGAGACCGGTACCGGCAAGGAGTTGATCGCGCGCGCCCTGCATGACAACTCGCCGCGTGCTCGAAATCCCTTCGTGGCCGTGAACTGCGGTGCCTTGCCTTCGCACCTGGTCGCCTCCGAACTCTTCGGTCACGAGCGGGGTGCCTTCACGGGTGCGGTGGCCACCCGGATCGGCCGACTCGAGCAGGCCAATCGAGGCACGCTCTTTCTGGACGAGATCGGCGACCTGCCGATCGATGCCCAGACCTATCTGCTGCGTGCCCTGCAGGAGGGGGTGATCGAGCGGCTGGGTGCGGCGCGCGAGATTCCGGTCGATGTCCGGATCGTTGCGGCCACCAACGTCGACCTGGAAGGCTCGGTCGAAGCCGGCAAATTCCGCTTGGACCTTCTGCACCGATTGAAAGTGCTGGAGATCAATGTGCCCCCGCTGCGGGTGCGAGGCGCCGATGTCCGGCTGCTCGCCGAGCACTTCCTCGAGCGTTTCAAGCCCGAAACCAAGCGTCGGATTCGAGGCTTTTCCGATGATGCGCTGCGCAGCATCGCGGTTCATGACTGGCCGGGCAATGTTCGCGAGCTCTCCAACCGCGTGCGCCAGGCCTGCGTGATGGGCGAGTCGCCCTGGATCCGGTCGCAGGATCTGGGACTGGAAGAAACCGGGGCCGTGCTGGTGCCGACCCTCGATGAGGCACGACGCACGGCCGAGGTCGAGGCGATTCGCCAGGCGCTGGTGGCTTCCGACCACAAGCTGTCCAAGGCGGCCGAGGCGCTGGGCGTGTCCCGCATGACCCTGTACCGCATGATTCAGAAATACTCCGCTGATCTGGTCGGATTGACCGAACTCGACCATATGGCATCACAGGACCCTACAGCCCATGTACCATCGGCAGCCTGAGCAACAAGGCGGTCGCACGGTGGGAAATGGGTCGACACAGGCGTGTGCTGGGAGCGGTTGTCGCTTCCCAACTGGCAGTGTTTCAGGGCGGCGCAAGCGCACAGGATTCTGGCGATGTGCGTGTCCTTCAGGAGCAGCTGCGTAACCAGGGGCAGGTGATTCGTCAGCTCGAGGAGCGCTTGCGCCTGCTCGAGCGGCAATTGCCGCAGGCCTACGATGACGCGAAGCTTCAGGGGTTGCGCGGACGCGGCGATACGCCCGCATCGGGTGCGGCACAGACCGGCACGCGGGGTGCGCCGACTGGCGGGCCCGTCGTGGCTGCCGAGGCGGCCTCTTCGACCTCGACGCCCACGGCGGGGTCCAGCGGTGCGCCCGCCCCCCAGGCGGCACCCGTCGGGCAGCAGGCCCCGGCGACGCCGGTTCGCGAGACCGAGGTCTACGACGACATCAAGCTGCTGGCCCGACAGCCTTCGATTTTCGATCGGCGCCTGTCCTTCGAGATGGGCGTCAACTATTCCCGCTTTGACCGACGTCAGCTGGCGCTTTCCGGCTTCTATGCGCTCGATGCGATCTTTCTCGGCACGCTGAGCGTTGATCAGATCAAGGGCAACACGACCACGGTCGATCTCACGGCGCGCTACGGCCTGAGCGACCGATTCGGCGTCGATCTTCAGGTGCCCTACGTCTACCGTGACAATCTCTTCCTGTCCGGCGGCACCTCGAACAACCCGGCCCAGATCACTGAAGCCACAGTGCAGAGTCAGGGTGTCGGT
>JBILSK010000541.1:0-2605 GCA_044372165.1 Burkholderiaceae bacterium
TCGCGCCTCGATCACTTCGCCATGCACGGCGAACATGTCAGAGAGCTGCGCATCGGTTGCGCGCCAGGGAAGGTTGCCGACGTAGATCTTCGTGCTCATGCATGAACCTCGAAATCAAGTGATTCATTGCATTCCGAGGCGACAGCCACGAACGCGGCCCCACGGCCTCACGCACTGCGGACATCGATCCGGAACGGGCAATGCCTAGCGCGGAATGTCCTCGACCTCATCAGGACGACGGTCGAACTCGGTACGAGCCAGCAACCAGGGATCAGGAAACATTCCGGGCCAGTGCAACGGGATCGACGCGAGCAACTCGCCGCGCCGAGTTAATGTGCCATAAAGATTTCGAGGGAGCACTAGAAATGTGCGTGAAAATCGAGGAACTCATGCACAGACTGGCAGAAAATTTTCTTGCACTGCACAACATCGTCGCCGCAACAGAGACCCGGGGACGCTGAGACGCACGCGCGGACATCCTGCCAGGCGGGCTTGCCAATTTCGAAAGACTGTATAAAACTACAGTCTTCGACATCCCTGTGCCCGCCATGCGCGACCTCACCGCCCGACAACAGGAAATCCTCGGCCTGATCCGCCAGCACATCACCGACACCGGGTTTCCGCCAACCCGGGCGGAAATTGCTGCCAAGCTCGGATTTCGCTCGGCCAATGCTGCCGAGGAACACCTCAAGGCGCTTGCCCGCAAGGGGGTGCTCGAGCTCACCTCCGGGGCCTCGCGGGGCATTCGCCTCAAACCCCTGCCCCTGGGGATGGGCGACACCGAACGCGCTGTGCCCGGTGCAGCTTGGCCCAGCCTGAGCCTGCCGCTGGTGGGTCGGGTCGCGGCAGGCAGTCCGATCCTCTCCCAGGAACACATCGAGCAACGCTACTCACTGGACCCCAGCCTCTTTCCGGACCGCCCTGACTACCTGCTGAAGGTGCGCGGCATGAGCATGCGCGACGCAGGCATCCTGGAGGGTGACCTGCTTGCCGTGCGCCAGACCACCGAGGCCCGAAACGGCCAGATCGTGGTCGCCCGGGTGGATGGAGGGGTCACCGTCAAGCGTCTGCAACGGCGCGGTCACACCATCGAGCTGCTCCCTGAAAACCCCGATTTCCAGCCCATCGTGGTCGATGCCCGCACCGGTGACTTCGCCATCGAAGGCATCGGAGTCGGCCTGGTTCGCACCGGCTCGTCGCTGTAGACCGCATCGGGTTTCTGCTCCAACCGCCATGTCCATCCGGCAGCCTGCCAGCACCACCGAGGCTCCCCCTGCAGCCTGCACCGCACCGCGGGGAAGTGGCGGCATGCAACAGGTGCAGGCAGTCCCTGCCCCCCCTGCGGCCCTGCCGCCCGGCGTCTGGCGAGCCACGCAGCTTGGGGACGCCCAGCGGGCGGGGCTGTCCAGCGGATTCCCACTGCTCGACGCTCAGCTGCCTGGAGGGGGCTGGCCGATCGGCACCGCTACCGAACTGATCGCACGAGAGCCCGGCGTGGGTGAACTGCGGCTAGTGGTACCCGTGTTGCGCCGCATCACCCGCGAGCGCCGGATCGTCATCCTGCTCGGCCCGCCTCATGTGCCTTACGCGCCTGCCCTGGCCTCCTTCGGCATCGACCTCGACTACCTGATCGTGGTGCAGGCCAGCCAGGCAGCCGATCGCCTGTGGGCCATCGAACAGATCCTGCGCAGTGCCAGCTTCGGTACCCTGCTTGCCTGGCTGCCTCAGGGCAAGACCCGTCCCGAACATGTGCGACGCATGCAGCTTGCCGCACAGCGCAGCACCGGGCCGGTCTTCCTGTTTCGCCCCCTGCCCGCCCAGTTCGAAGCCTCGCCCGCCCCGCTGCGCCTGTTGCTGCTGCCACGGCCTGCCCAGCAACTGTCGGTCCAGATCCTCAAGCGCCGCGGCCCGGTGATGAGCGCACCGCTTCTGCTCGACCTGCCTCAGCCCCCTTCTACCCTGCGCCCCGGCCGCCCCGCGGCCGAGCTCGCCGCTCGGCGAACCCCGCCGGACAGCCCGCGTCCGCAGCGCGGCCTGCTGCACACCGCACACACCACACCACCCGCACGCGAAGACAGCGTGTCGCGCACCGCCCCCCCGGTCCTGCGACCTCACTGAGTCTGAGGGCAGGCCTTTCCGATGATGTGGGCGGCTGTTCATTGCCACAGGCTCGAGCTGGACCTCGCGCTGCGGGGTCATTCAGATCTGCATGAACCGGTTGCCGTGTGCAGCGGGCTGCTCGTGCTGCAGGCCAACGCTGCCGCCCAGGAGCGCGGCATCCAGCCCGGGTTGCGCCGGGCCAGCGCCCTGTCCATCCTGCCCGAATTGCGACTCATCGAACACCGCCCCGCAGCCGTGCAGGAGGGCCTCGAGCAGGTAGCGGGCTGGCTGTTGCAGTTCACGCCCGGTGTCAGCCTGCAGCCGCCCGAAGGCATCGTGCTGGACCTGCAGGCAAGCCTGCGGCTGTTCGGCGGACGTCCAGCCCTGCTTGCGCGCATCCGCAGCGGATTGACCGCACTCGGGTTCTCGGTTCACCTGGCCTGCGCCCCGACTGCCCGCGCCGCGTGGCTGCTGGTCCGCTGGCGTGATGGCGCCTGCATCGAAC
>JBILSK010000049.1:0-8662 GCA_044372165.1 Burkholderiaceae bacterium
CGTCACGCACCACGGTGCTGGCTTGGTTCAGACCCACCACCGCCGACGCATTCATGCTGCGCGCGAGAATGGCGGTATGCGAAGCCGTGCCCCCCAGGTCGATGGCAAAGCCGCCCGCCCGCTTGAGCTGCAGCATGTCGGCCGGGGCGATGTCATGGGCCACGAAGATCAGCGGCACATCCGATTGCCGGGCCCGATCGGCCAGGCTCTGCGCACTGCCGGACAGTGCCTTGAGCACGCGATCGGCCACCTGCATCACGTCGCGGCCGCGCTCGCGCAGATAGGCATCCTCGAACTGCTCGAATTGCGCGGCGAAATGCTCGGCTTGCGACGCAAAGGCCCAGGCAGCGTTCTGGCCGCGCTCCTCGATCGCGCTGCGGGCCTGATCGATCAGCGTCGGGTCGTCGAGGATCATCTCGTGGACTTGCAGCAGGGCCTGCGCCTCGGACGGTGCATCGGCCGGCAGATTGCCGCCCAGGGCCACCAGTTCGCTGCGCACGGCATCCACCGCACGGGACAGGCGTTCGACTTCGGCGGGCCGGCCGGCGAGATCGATCCGGTAGCGCGGCACGTCGATCAGCCGGGACTCGAGCACCACAGCCCGCCCGACGACGACCCCGCCCCCGATTCCCGTGCCGTGCAGCGCGAACACCTGGCGCTCCTCCTTGTGTCAGCCGGCCGCGGGCGCCACGCCCTCGCCGAAACCTGCGGCCACCAGGGCCGCGATCGCGGCGAGCGCCTCGTCCTCGTCGGGGCCGTTGGCCTCGACGGTGAGGGTCGTGCCGCGTGCCGCCGCCAGCATCATGACGCCCATGATGCTCTTTCCATTGACCCGGCGCGTGCCCTTGGTGAGCCACACTTCGGACTTGTACCGGGTCGCGGTCTGGGTCAGGGCCGCCGACGGACGCGCATGCAGACCGAGCTTGTTGACGATGGTGACCTGCTGCTGCTTCATGAACGATCCTCGCCCGCGGTGCCTTCGATTGTCAGGATGGAATTGCGCACCCCTTCCAGCAGCTGGGGAACGATTTCGTCGAGTTCACCGCGACGATAGGTCAGTGCCTTCACCAGCAGCGGCAGGTTCACGCCTGCCACCACCGCGACACGGTGCGGCTCGGCCAGCTGCGCCGCAATCCGCGAGGGTGTTGCGCCGTACAGATCGGTGAGCACGATCACGCCGGTGCCGTCATTGATTCGCTTGAGCAGCTCGCGCGCCGAGTGCAGGGCCAGTTCGGGATCTTCGTCGGGGATCACATCCAGGGCCGCCAGCTGGCCCGGCAATCGCCCGAAGATGTGTCGAGTGCAATGCAGCAGCGCCGTGCCCAGAGGCTCGTGCGAAACGATGAGGATGCCGATCATGCGCGGCGCGCGACCTCGCGCTCAAGTGATTCGATGTACAGCCCGGCCACATCGAAGCCGGTCTGGGCAACGATTTCCCGAAAGCAGGTCGGGCTGGTGACGTTGATCTCGGTGAGGCAATCGCCGATGACATCCAGACCCACCAGGAACAGGCCTCGCGCAGACAGCACCGGCGCCAGGGCCTCGGCGATCTGGCGGTCACGGTCAGACAGCGGCTGGGCCCGGCCGGTGCCGCCTGCGGCCAGGTTGCCGCGTGCCTCGCCCAGCTTGGGAATGCGCGCCAGGGCATACGGCACCACCTGCCCGCCGATCAGCAGGATGCGCTTGTCGCCTTCGACGATCGCCGGCAAAAAACGCTGCGCCATCACGCTGCGCGCGCCGAAGACATTGAGCGTCTCGATGATGACCGACAGGTTGGGGTCGTCGGCACGGGCCCGGAAGATGGAGGCGCCGCCCATGCCATCGAGCAGCTTGAACACCGCCTCGCCGTGGCGCTGCACGAACTCGCGCAGCCGCTGCGGACTGCGAGTCACGATGGTGTCGGCGGTGAACTGCGGGAACTCGGCGATCGAGTATTTCTCGCCATGATCGCGAATTGCCCGTGGCTCGTTGAAGACGCGTGCGCCTTCGCGAACTGCATGCTCCAGCAGCCAGGTCGAGTACACGTATTCCTGATCGAAGGGCGGGTCCTTGCGCATCAGCACGGCGTCGAAGGCCGAGATGCGCTCGGTCACCGGATCGGAGAGATCGCACCAGAGATGGGGGTCATGGCCCGGTTCATCGAGTTGCGGGCCGACCAGGGCAAGCGCGCGGGCATCGGCCCAGGCGTGACCCGAGCCCAGCCACAGGTCTGCCTGTTCGCAGACATGCACCGTGTGGCCACGCGCGACCGCCGACTGCATCATGGCGTAGGTGGAGTCCTTGTAGGTCTTGATGGTGTCGACCGGGTCCAGGACGATCAGAAGGCGCATGACAGTCGGTGCCAACAGGCAGGTGAGGGTAGAAGATCAGCCGGTGCTGCGGGCAGCCGGATCGGTACGTTCGAGTTCGAGGGAGGCTGCCAGCAAGGCCAGCCGAGCGACCACGCCATACGAATAGAAGCGGTTCGGCGGACACTCGGGCGAAGCGCCTGCATCTGGCAGGTTGCAGGGCGCAGCAAACGGCAGCGGCACGAAGTGTGCGCCGGGTGCGTTCAGGTTTTCGTCGCGCCCGCGCTCGGTGTGCACGCGATAGAAGCCACCGACCACATAGCGGTCGACCATGTAGACCACCGGCTCGGCGACACCGTTTTCGACGGTCTCTATCGTCGGCACGCCTTCCTGGATGATCACTTCGCTCACTTCCAGGCCTTCCTTCACCACCGCCATCTTGTTGCGCTGCTTGCGGTTGAGGTTGACCACCTCGGAGGCGTCCTTCACCGACATCACTCCCATGCCGTAGGTGCCGGCATCGGCCTTCACGATCACGAAGGGCTGTGCGTCGATCGAGTACTCACGGTACTTGGCGCGAATGAGCGTCAAGGTGGCATCGACCTTCTCGGCCAGTTCCTGTTCGCCGGCGCGCGCCTGAAAATCGAGCCCGGCGATGCCGGTGAAATACGGATTGACCAGCCAGGGATCGATACCGAGCAAGCGGCCGAAATCATCGGCCACCGTGTCATAGGCGGCAAAGTGATGGGTCTTGCGACGCACCGCCCAGCCCGCATGCAGCGGCGGCAGCAGGATCTGCGAATCCAGATGCCGAAGCATGTCCGGAATGCCCGCGGACAGATCGTTGTTGAGCAGGATCGCGCAGGGGTCGAAGCCTTCCAGGCCCACTCGCGCGCCACGGCGCACCAGCGGCTCGACCGTGAGCGTCTGACCATCAGGCAAGGTGTAGGTGACCGGCTCGGTGATCTCGGGGTTGAGCGAGCCCAGCCGCACGGTGAGGCCGGTCTGGCGCAACAGCGACTGCAAGCGCAGCACGTTCTGGAAATAGAACATGTTGCGGGTGTGATTCTCTGGAATCAGCAGCAGGCTGCGCGCGTCGGGGCAGTACTTCTCGATGGCCGTCATCGAGGCCTGCACCGCAAGCGGCAGGGCCTCGGCCGAGAGGTTGTTGAAGCCACCCGGGAACAGGTTCATGTCGACCGGCGCCAGCTTGAACCCGGCGTTGCGCAGATCCACCGACCCGTAGAAGGGCGGCGTGTGCTCCTGCCACTCCTGGCGGAACCAGCGCTCGATTGTGGGCGTGGCATCGAGCAGCTTGTGCTCGACCTCGAGCAGAGGACCGGTGAGAGACGTGACGAAGTGAGGAACCATGGGTGCAACCTGGCTGGGATGCCCCATTGTAACGTTCAGCGAAAGACAACCGTCCGGTGGCCGTTGAGCAGCACCCTGTCTTCCAGGTGATAGCGCAGGGCGCGCGCCAGCACGGCCTTTTCGACATCGCGTCCGTAACGCACCAGATCATCGACCGTATCGTCGTGCTCGATGCGCACCACGTCCTGCTCGATGATCGGGCCTTCGTCGAGGTCAGCCGTCACGTAATGACTGGTGGCGCCGATCAGCTTCACGCCGCGTTCGAAGGCTCGGTGATAAGGCCGCGCACCGACGAAGGACGGCAGAAAACTGTGATGGATGTTGATGATTCGGCCCGGATAGCGTTCGCACAACGCAGGCGGCAGGATCTGCATGTAGCGCGCCAGCACCAGGGTATCGACCGCTTCTTCGTCGAGGATGCGCTGCACCGACTCGAATGCCGCGGGCTTGGTGTCAGGGGTGACCGGAATGAAATGAAACGGAATGCGATGGAACTCGACGTCGCCGCGCAGGTCTTCGTGATTGGAGATCACGCTGGTGATCGTGCAGGGCAACTCCCCTGCACGCCATCGGTACAGCAGGTCGACCAGGCAGTGGTCCAGGCGGCTGACCAGCATCGCGACCCGGCGCGGCTCGGCTGAATCCGACAGCCGCCAGTGCATGCCCATGCGCCGGGCAATCGGCTCGAATTCGCGCGCAAACCGGCCGATGCCCTCGGGCAGCGAGGACGCCAGGATCGCGTTGCGCATGAAGAAGCGCCCATGCTCACGGTCAGCGTGGTGATTGGCTTCGAGGATCCAGCCGCCGCGTTCGGCGATGAAGCGCGAGACCTCGGCAACGATGCCGACCTGGTCGGGGCAGGAGATGGTGAGCGTGAGATGGCGTTCGGAGAGCATCGCCGATTATCGCCCGAGCCCTGCGTGGCCTGGAATGACAAACGTGGCCACGGGGGCCACGTTGTCGAGTTGATCGGGGTTCGATCGACGTTGGTGTGAGGCCGCGACACTCGAGGTGCCGCGGCCCATGCGATCAGCTCCGATAGGCCTGCTCGCCGTGCGAAGTGATGTCCAGACCTTCGCGCTCCTCGTCCTCGGGCACCCGCAGACCGACGACGCCATCGACCACCTTCAGGGCCACGAAGGCCACCACTGTGGACCAGACTACCGTGGTCAGCACGGCCTGCAACTGCGTCCAGACCTGGCCACCAATCGAGTAGTCCGCAGCCGGGGCGTTGGCCACGTAGTCGAAGATGCCGGTGCCACCGAGTGCAGGCGCCGCAAACACGCCCGTCAGCAAGGCGCCAACGATGCCGCCCACGCCGTGCACGCCGAAGACATCCAGCGAATCGTCGATCTTCAGCAGGCGCTTCAGGCCATTGACCCCCCACAGGCACAATGCCCCGGAGACCGCGCCGATCACCAACGCACCCATCGGACCGACGAAGCCGCATGCCGGCGTGACCGCCACTAGTCCTGCGACCGCACCGGACGCAGCGCCGAGCATCGAGGGCTTGCCCTTGGATGTCCACTCGACAAAGGTCCAGGCGACGATGGCACTGGCTGTGGCCAGCAAGGTGTTCACGAAGGCCAGGGCCGACACTCCGTTGACCTCGAGGTTGGAGCCGGCGTTGAAGCCGAACCAGCCCACCCACAGCAGCGAGGCACCGATCATGGTCATGGTGAGCGAGTGCGGGGCCATCGATTCACGGCCGTAGCCGATACGCCGGCCGACCAGGGCTGCAGCCACCAGTGCTGCGATACCGGCGTTGATGTGCACCACCGTGCCGCCTGCGAAGTCCAGTGCACCCTTGGCCCACAACCAGCCGGCGTTGGCGGTGACCGTTTCGAGGGTCTTGGCGTCGGTGATCGCATCCGGGCCATCCCAGTACCAGACCATGTGGGCGATCGGGATGTAGCAGAAGGTGAACCACAGCACCACGAACAGCAGCACCGCGGAAAACTTCATGCGCTCGGCCGTCGCACCCACGATGAGCGCGCAGGTGATCGCTGCGAAGGTGCACTGGAAGGCGATGAAGATCAGCTCCGGAATCACGACGCCCTTGCTGAAGGTTGCCGCGACCGAATCCGGCGTCACGCCCTTCAGGAACAGCTTGTCGAAATTGCCGAAGATCGTGCCGGCGCCACCGAAGGTGAGCGTGTAGCCGTAGATCATCCAGAGCACGGTGATCAGCGCGAACACGGTCATCACCTGCATCAGCACCGAGAGCATGTTCTTCGAGCGGACCAGGCCGCCGTAGAACAGCGCCAGCCCGGGCACCGCCATCAGGATGACCAGCAGCGTGGCCACGGTCATCCAGGCGGTGTCGCCCTTGTTGGGGACCGGGGCGGCTGCGGGTGCGTCAGCCGCGGCAGCGGGAGCGCTGCTCGCTGCGGGGGCCGCCGCGGCAGCGGGTGCGGCGGGTGCAGCTGCGGCTTCGGCCTTGGGCGCGTCGGTTGCAGTGGCTTGCGCGAGCAGCACCGGGGTGGGCCGTTCGGCGGGAGCCGACTCGGCAGAGTGCGCGGCAGACCAGGGGGCAAGACCCAGGGCTGCGACCAGCGCAAGCGTTCGAACAATCGATTTCATGATGGAGTCCCTCGAGTCATGTGCAGGTCAGAGCGCTTCAGTCCCGGTTTCGCCGGTGCGGATCCGGACCACCTGCTCCAGGTCATGGACGAAGATCTTTCCGTCGCCGATCTTCCCGGTGCGAGCGGCGTTCTCGATGGCCTCGATTGCCTGCTCGACCAGATCGTCGGACACGGCCGCTTCGATCTTCACCTTGGGCAGGAAATCGACCACGTATTCGGCGCCGCGGTACAACTCGGTATGACCCTTCTGTCGTCCGAAGCCCTTGACCTCGGTGACGGTGATGCCCTGGACACCGATGGACGAGAGCGCCTCGCGAACGTCGTCCAGCTTGAAGGGCTTGATGATTGCAGTGATCAGTTTCATGGAATGGCCCTGTGGGTCTGCGATGGAGGGCGCGGGCTGAGTCGCGCCGGCCCGCGTTGATCAGAAGGACTTGCCGATGGACAGGACGACGGTTGCCTTGCCGGTCGACTTGGTCTTGCCCGAGCTGTCGACGGCGTAGTAGAGGTTGGAGTCGGCATTGGTGCCGACCAGCGCCGCTCCCAGCATCCAGCCGGACCAGTCATAGGTCAGGCCGACCTTGTAGTCCCAGTAGCTGAGGTCCGAGTAGTTCCGGACGCTCTGGTAACCCACATGGCCCAGCAAGGTGACCTTGGGCATGATCTCGGTGCTGTAGTTCAGGTCGACGTAGTACGAGCCCTTGGAGTCCTTGCCGCCGTAGGTGTCGGAGTTGATGCCGAACAGGTCGGTGGTCGTGACGAAGACCTTGCCGCTGAACGAGCCCCAGGTGGCGCCAACGTAGACCTCGAAGTTGTTGAAGGTCGTGCGGGCCGGGACGTTGTAGAAGCCGCCCGGATAGTAGTAGTAGAGCGCCCCGACATCGAGGGTCAGGCCTTCGGCAACTGCAAACTTGTAGCCGCCATAGAAGTCCATCTCGATGCTGGCACCGTTGGGGAAGGAGTTGCCCGACACGCTCGAGTTCCAGTTGCCCAGGTACAGGCCGCTCGAATGGTTCCAGTCGATACCGCCCTGCACCGCGGGCAGCTTGTAGCTCTGCGAGATGCCACGGAACCGGTAATCGGACACCACGGCGAAATTGCCGGTCAGCGTGCTGGCGGGCGCGGCCTTGGCGTCGGTGGTCTGCGCGTCCGCGATGACCGGGGCGAGCAACGCAACCATGGCAACGGCGGTGATCGTGACTTTCATGTTCTGCTCCTGTTGAGAGTTGCCGGACGCTGACCCGCGCGTCGGCGATCGACGCGGCGTTCAGCGATGGACTGAGGACCTTGAAGCATTTCTCGTGCCAGCTTGGTTCGCACCAGCGTGGATCGAATCCCGGCGTGCCCAAGGCGCAGCGCCCCATCATGCACACTTCTGGTGCAATTCCTGGCCTGATGGACGCTCCATCGAAGGTCCTAGGCCAGATGGTGCAAGACCCCGCGGGGGCTCAAACCCTGCGTGCTATGCTCGATTCAGCCTTTTCGGGAGCCCTCACATGGACCGTCAAACCCTTCTTCAGGACGTGCAGAAACGGCTGGGCGAGCTGCTGCGCGCCAGCCCTGCCGCCGACCTGGAACGCAATCTCAAGGCCCTGATGGCGCAGAGCTTCCAGAAGATGGACCTCGTCACCCGGGAAGAGTTCGAGATCCAGGCCGCCATGATCGAGCGACTGCGCCAGCGCATCGACGTGCTGGAGTCGCGGCTCACCGACCCGGCACCCGGCTCGTCCGCACCGCCTTCGTCCGGTACGCCCTGAGCGGGGCGTCAACCCTCCGAAACCTTCGCACCCAGACGGTATATCTCTTCAGGACAGCCAGTCACGGCAGTCTTGTCACGAGGAGTGAGTCCTGACATGTCACTGGCTGTCGTTCGCTCCCGCGCCCTGGTTGGACTGCTGGCACCGGAAGTCCGCGTCGAAGTACACCTGGCCAATGGTCTGCCGGCCCTGCATATCGTGGGCTTGCCCCATGCCTCGGTCAGGGAAAGCGCCGACCGCGTCCGTGCCGCGCTCCTGCAGTCCGGATTCGACTTTCCCAACCGCCGCCTGACAGTCAATCTCGCGCCGGCAGACCTGCCCAAGGACTCCGGCCGCTTCGACCTGCCGATTGCCATCGGCATCCTGGCGGCCGCCGGCAACCTGCCCCCGGAGCGACTGCAGGGCATCGAACTCATGGGCGAGTTGTCGCTCACCGGTGAGCTGCGCCCCATCCGGGGGGCCCTGGTGCTGGCGCTGTCTGCCCGATTGCAGGCATCGGCCAGCCGATTGGTGCTCCCGGCAGCCAGCGCCGCTGAAGCGGCCGCGGCGCGCTGCCCTGGTCTGCGCTCGGCTTCGACCTTGCGCCAGGTCTGGGAGGCCTTGAGCGGCAACACCGACTTGCCCGAGCCGCCGCCCCCTCCGGTTGCCCAGAGCCCTCAGG
>JBILSK010000542.1:0-2599 GCA_044372165.1 Burkholderiaceae bacterium
AACCGCCGGCGCCGTCAGGTACAGCAACAGGATGAAGAACAGTGACCAAGCGACTGAACTGCGGGCTTCGCTGACCGAGGGCGTCGTGTAATAGCGGGTCAGCAGGTGCGGCAAGGCGGCCGTGCCCAACATCAGGCAAAAGACCAGCGCCAGGAAGTTCAGGCGCGAGGTGTCACGCTCGTCCTCATCGCGCCCGGGAAAGGCTTCACCATGGCGCAAGGGCGGCACAGCCCGTTCGCCCTGCTCCACCTCCCGAGCCCACTGCGCCCGCGCACTCGCTTCGTCCCTGGGAAACCGCGCAAGGTCCTCTTCAGCCGTACGCACCAGGCGCGGCGCCGCGTTGATCCGCTTGAGCTCGGCAGCATCGCGCTCGAGACGGCTGCGTTCATCGACGAACGCTCGCGATGGATCAAGCAAGGCCTCGGCAGCCCGTTGCCCCCGCTCACGCAGGATCTGCCGGACCTCGATCTCGCGAGCATCGTCCAGCAGCTCCCGCTCGAGCTGGGTCACGCGCTCGAGCTGCATGCCGTAAGCGAGCTGCGGAATCGGATTACCCGTCTGCTGCACCGACAACCACACGATCGGTGTCATGTAGGCCAGGATCAGCACCACGTACTGCGCCACCTGTGTCCAGGTCACCGCCCGCATGCCGCCCAGGAACGAGCACACCAGCACCCCGGCCAAGCCCAGGAAGATGCCCACCGTGAAATCGACGCCAGCCAGACGGGTGGTGATGAGCCCCACTCCGTAGAGTTGCGCCACCACATAGGTGAAGGACACCAGGATGGTCAGCACGGCCGCAATCACCCTCGGAATGCTGCCGCCGTAGCGCGCCGCGAAGAAATCGGGAATCGTGAAGCGACCGAATCGTCGCAGATAGGGCGCCAGCAAGGTCGCCACCAGCACGAAGCCGCCTGTCCAGCCCATCACGAAGGCCAGGCCCGCATACCCTTGATGGTAGAGGCCCCCGGCCAGGCCGATGAAGGAGGCTGCCGACATCCAGTCCGCGCCCGTCGCCATGCCGTTGAAGAAGGCCGGCACGCGCCGCCCCGCCACGTAATACTCGGCCGGATCGCTGGTGCGGCTCAGCACCCCGATCACCGCGTAGATCAGGATGGTCGAGGCCAGAAACACATAGCCGAGCATGCGACGCGACATGCCGAGCTGCTCGAAGACCCCCAGCGCCAGCACGAACAGCACGAAGCCGACCGTATAGCCGGCATAGATCCTGAAGAGGCGCGTACGCCACACCGCCGTCGTCATGACCCGGATTCGCGGCCTGCGGCATCCAGTTCCCGATCCAGCCGATTCATCGCCCTGGCATACACGACGATCAGCGCCAGATAGACCAGCAGGGAACCCTGTGCGGCCATGTAGAAATTGAACGGCCAGCCCAGAAAATTGAAACTCAGTTCCCGGGCAAAGAACACCATCCCGAAACTCACCAGCGCCCACACGATGAGCAGGGCCGCAATGACCCGCAGGTTGCGACGCCAGTAGCGGCGACGCGTGAGCGGATCAAGGGGCTCGATCACCGTGCGTGCAGGTGAAGGCGCCGATGACGCGTCAGCCCTTCTTTGCCGACGACCCGCCGATGCCGACCAGCAACTGCTCGACGATCGCCGGGTTGTCCAGCGTGGAGGTGTCCTGGGTGATGGTCTCGCCCTTGGCGATCGCCCTCAGCAGGCGGCGCATGATCTTGCCGGAGCGGGTCTTGGGCAGGTTGTCGCCGAAACGGATGTCCTTGGGCTTGGCGATCGGGCCGATCTCCTTGCCGACCCAGTCGCGCAGTTCCGTGACGATCTTTTCGGCCACGGCTGGATCAGAGGGACGCGCCCCCTTGAGCACGACGAAGGCCACGATGGCCTCACCCGTCATGTCGTCCGGACGACCCACCACGGCCGACTCCGCGACCAGCGGGTTGGACACCAGCGCCGACTCGATCTCCATGGTCCCCATGCGGTGGCCCGACACGTTCAGCACGTCATCGATGCGGCCGGTGATCGTGAAGTAGCCGGTGTCCGGATTGCGGATCGCGCCGTCGCCGGCCAGGTAGAACCCGCCCAGCTCCTCGGGAAAATAGCTCTTCTTGAATCGCTCGGGATCACCCCAGATCGTGCGGATCATGGAGGGCCAGGGCTTGCGCACCACCAGGATGCCGCCGGTGCCATTGGGCATCTCGTGGCCCGTCTCGTCGACGATGGCCGCATCAATGCCTGGCAGGGGCAGCGTGCAAGAACCCGGCACAAGCGGGGTCGCCCCCGGCAGGGGCGTGATCATGTGCCCGCCGGTCTCTGTCTGCCAGAAGGTGTCAACGATCGGGCAGCGCCCGCCCCCGACATTCGTGTGGTACCAGACCCAGGCCTCGGGATTGATCGGTTCACCCACCGAGCCCAGCAGGCGCAGGCTGGACAGGTCGTAGTTCGAGGGATGAGTGGCCGGGTCGGTGCTGCAGGCCTTGATCAGCGAGCGAATCGCGGTGGGAGCGGTGTAGAAGATACTCACCTTGTGGCGCGCAATCATTTCCCAGAAGCGCCCGGCATTCGGATAGGTGGGCACGCCCTCGAAGATCACCTGAGTGGCGCCCACCGCGGTCGGG
>JBILSK010000543.1:0-2597 GCA_044372165.1 Burkholderiaceae bacterium
ACCGTCATGCCGACGCCGCCCACCGCGCCTTGCACCGCGCGCCAGAACCACAGTGCCTCGATCGATTGCGACAGTGCCGCGCCAATCGAGGCGGCTGCAAACGCAAGCAAGCCGGCCAGCACCACCGCGCGCCGCCCGAGTGCGTCGGACAGCGCGCCGTGCCACAGGGCCATCAGCGCAAAGGGCGCAATGTAGGCGGTCAATGTCTGCTGGACCTGGATCGGTGTGGCCGCGAGGTCGGCACCGATGGAGCCGAAGGCAGGCAGGTAGGTGTCGATTGCAAACGGGCCGATCGTGGACAGCCCGGCGATGATGGGCGGCAGTCTGCGCTGCAGCGCGATGCGTGCGTCCGCAGGCGGTCCGGACGACAGGGGAGGCACTGACATCGTCGGATTCTCGCACGCGTGTTCCTGCCAACGCCGACAGCGGCGGCGAAACTTGGCAAAATGGCGGATTGGCCCAGGACGCGTCGCATGCACGGTGTGCGCCAACGCATCAGACCGGGTTCGATATCCCCCCACTCTTTGATCTTCACGCCCATGTCCAACCCCAAGAAAGTCGTCCTCGCCTATTCCGGCGGCCTGGATACCTCGGTCATCCTCAAGTGGCTGCAGGACACCTACGACTGCGAAGTCATCACCTTCACGGCCGACATCGGCCAGGGTGAGGAGCTCGAGCCGGCACGCAAGAAGGCCGAGATGTTCGGTGTGAAGAAAATCTACATCGAGGACCTGCGCGAAGAGTTCGTGCGCGACTTCGTGTTCCCGATGTTTCGCGCCAACGCGGTCTACGAAGGCGAGTACCTGCTGGGCACCTCGATCGCCCGGCCGCTGATCGCCAAGCGACTGGTCGAGATCGCTCGTCGCGAGAAGGCCGATGCCATCAGCCACGGCGCCACCGGCAAGGGCAACGACCAGGTGCGCTTCGAGCTCGGCGCCTACGCGCTGATGCCCGACGTCAAGGTGATCGCCCCCTGGCGCGAGTGGGACCTGCTGAGCCGCGACAAGCTGCTCGCCTATGCCGACACCCACGGCATTCCGGTCGACTACAAGAAGCGCAAGGGCGAGGCGCCCTACTCGATGGATGCCAACCTGCTGCACATCTCCTATGAAGGCGGCGTGCTCGAAGATCCGGCCCGCGGCCCGGCCGAAGACATGTGGCGCCTGACGGTCTCGCCCGAGAAGGCACCGAATCGGCCCGAGCTGGTCGAGATCGACTTCGTGCGGGGTGACCCGGTGGCCATCAATGGCGTGAAGATGAAGGCGGCCGAGCTGCTCACCGAACTCAACCGCCTGGGCGGCAAGCACGGCGTGGGCCGGCTGGACCTGGTCGAGAACCGCTATGTGGGCATGAAGTCGCGGGGCTGCTACGAGACCCCCGGCGGCACCATCTTGCTGCGTGCGCATCGTGCGATCGAATCGCTGACGCTGGACCGCGAAGTAGCTCACCTGAAGGACGACCTGATGCCGCGCTACGCGAGTCTGGTCTACAACGGCTACTGGTGGAGTCCCGAGCGTCACGCGCTGCAATTGCTGATCGACCACACCCAGGAAAACGTCACCGGCCGCGTGGTGGTCAAGCTCTTCAAGGGCAATGTGATCGTCACCAGCCGCTCGTCGAGCCACTCGCTGTTCGACACGAAGATCGCCACCTTCGACGATGACGGCGGCGCCTACAACCAGGCCGATGCGGGGGGCTTCATCAAGCTCAACGCCCTGCGCATGCGGATTGCGGGGATCAAGGCCCAGGCTCGCGGTGCAGGCAAGTCGGCCAAGGTCGTGAAGGCCGACAAGCCGGTGAAGTCGGCCGCTCCCGCCAAGGCCTCGGCAGCGGCACGCCCGGTCAAGGCAAAGGCTGCAGCGAAGCCTTCCAAACCTGCTGCGCGCACGGCCAAGGCCGCTGCCGGCAAGCGCGGCTGAACCGCGGTATGACCCCAGGCTTCGACACCCTCCGTGCACGCGCCAAGGTGGTCACAGCTGTTACCTGTGAGTACCAGGGTGTGCCGTGGTGAGCGAAGCATCCGTCGCTTCCGACTCCAAGCCTGAGCATCGCATCGAGCGACTCAGGCTCGCGGAGCCCGCCCATGTTCGGGCACTGCTCGTGCTGCTCGACGAATACGCGGCCAGCCCCGAAGGCGGCGGGAGCGCCTTGGCGCAGGACACCCTCAACACCCTGCCGGCTGCGCTGGCGGCACGCCCGCACTACATCGGCTGGCTGGCCTTCGAGGGCGAGCAGCCGGTGGGCCTGGTCAATGCCTTCGAGGGACTGTCGACCTTCAAGGCGCGGCCCCTGCTCAACATCCACGACATCGCCGTGACTCGCAGCCATCAGGGGCGCGGCATCGGGCGAGCCCTGCTGCAGGCTGCTGAAGCGCATGCCCGCGAGACCGGCTGCTGCAAGCTGACCCTCGAGGTCCTGCATGGCAATCGACGGGCCATCCGCCTGTACGGAAAGTTCGGCTTTGCCGCCTTCGAACTCGACCCGGCGATGGGGCATGCGATCTTCTTCGAAAAGCCCCTGACCTGACCCCCATCGATCACCCGCTTCAAGGAACCGGACATGCCCTCATTTGACGTGATGTGCGAGGCCGATGTCGT
>JBILSK010000050.1:0-8645 GCA_044372165.1 Burkholderiaceae bacterium
GAAAGCTGAAGCGCTTGTCGGCCATGACCGCCAGCGCCCGCAGCCGGCCGCCCTGCAGATGCGGGACCACCGAGGTGGGGTAGTCCAGCGCGAGGTCAATGCGCCCGCCGATCAGATCGGTCAGGGACGGCGCACTGCCCTTGTAGGGCACGTGGGTCAGCTTCATGCCGGCGTTGATGCGCAGCAACTCCATCACGATGTGCGGCGCTGTGCCCGCCCCGGCCGAGCCGTAGTTGAGTCGGTCCGGATTCTTGCGGGCAAACTCGACCAGGTCCTGCAGGGTCTTGAAGGGCGAGTTCGCCGGCACGACCAGCACCATCGGCGAGGCAAACATCCCATGCACGAAGGTGAAGTCCTTGAGCGGGTCGTATCGCATCGATTTGTAGAGGTGCGGGTTCGAGGCGATCGGCCCCTGCGACACGTACATGATGGTGTAGCCGTCAGGGGCTGCGCGTGCGCCGGTCTCGGTGCCTATCATGGCTGCTGCACCGGCCTTGTTCTCGACCGAGATCGGCACGCCCAGGATTTCCGAGACCCGCTTGGCCACCGCACGCGATGTGGTGTCGGTGACGCCACCGGCCGGATAGGGGACGATCCAGGTGATGGGCCGGGACGGCCAGGTCTGGGCAAAGGCCCCCGTCATCCAGCACACCAGCGACACGGCGCACACGCTTCTGATCCACGACAGCATCGATCTCTCCTGTTGGGGAAGCCAAGGTCACATCAACCGATCATGGCAGCTCAACCCCTTCGTGGCGACTCTGATCGTCGACGCAACGCAGCATTTCGTGTCAGGAATGGACCGCTCGAATCGATGCGCCACGCGCGACCCCGAGCGAGGGACAATGAGCCAGCCCCTGCCCTGATTCAACGCGCCATGACCTCCGACCCTGCCGCTTCACCCGCACCCTGTCCCGCCGAGACTGGCGGTGCACCGCTCGAGTCGCCGCTTGCCGGCCATCTGATCCTGAGGCGGGTCGCAATCGACACCTATCAGGAAAACGTCGCCTACCTGCATCGCGACTGCGATGTCTACCGTGCGGCAGGATTTCAGGCGTTATCCAAGGTCGAGATTCGTTCGGACGGCCATCACATCCTGGCGACTCTGAACGTGGTGGACGATGCCTCGATCGTTGGGTGCGGCGAGATCGGTCTGTCCGAGGGCGCCTACGAGCAGATGCAGGTCAAGCGCGGCCAGACCGCAACGGTCTCGCAGGCCGAACGCCCCAAGTCGATGGAGTTGCTGTTCAGAAAGATTGCCGGGCATCGGCTGGGACGAAACGACTTTCACGCGATCGTGCGCGACATCGCCCAGCATCACTACTCGAAGATCGAACTGACTGCCTTCGTGCTGGCCACCGGGCGCGGCGAGCTGGATCGCGAGGAGGTCTACTTCCTTACCGATGCCATGGTCGCCAGCGGACGTCGACTCGACTGGGGCGAGTCCGTGGTCGTGGACAAGCACTGCATCGGCGGCATTCCGGGCAATCGGACCTCCATGCTGGTGGTGCCCATCGTCGCAGCCCACGGCATGATGTGCCCCAAGACCTCGTCACGCGCGATCACGTCGCCGGCCGGCACGGCCGACACCATGGAAGTCCTGGCCGATGTCGATCTGCCCTTTCGCAAGCTCTCCAAGATCGTCCACCAGACACGCGGCTGCCTTGCCTGGGGCGGCTCCGCCGATCTGTCGCCTGCCGACAGCGTGCTGATATCGGTTGAGCGCCCCTTGTCGCTCGACTCCCCGGCGCAGATGGTCGCATCCATCCTGTCCAAGAAGATTGCCGCGGGCTCGACCCATCTGGTGCTCGACATTCCGATCGGCCCCACAGCCAAGGTCCGGTCGATGCCCGAGGCGCAGCAGCTCAGACGGCTCTTCGAGTTTGTCGCCATGCGCATGCGCCTGACCCTGGATGTGGTGATCACCGATGGGCGCCAGCCGGTGGGCTTCGGCATCGGACCGGTGCTCGAGGCAAGGGACGTGATGCGCGTGCTGGAAAACGATCCGCGGGCCCCGAACGACTTGCGACAGAAAGCCTTGCGCCTTGCCGGGCGAATGATCGAATTCAACTACGACGTGCGCGGCGGCGACGGCTTCTCGATCGCCCGGGACATCCTGGACTCCGGTCGTGCGCTCGAACGCATGAACGCCATCATCAATGCGCAAGGCGCGCGCGGCTTCGACCAGAACGCCCCAAAGCTCGGCTCACGAAGCTTCGAGGTGCTTGCGCAATCCGCCGGCGTGGTCACCGGCATCGACAATTTCCAGATTGCCCGGATCGCTCGCCTGGCCGGTGCGCCCGAGGTGAAGGGTGCGGGCGTCGATCTGCTGCGTAAGCTTAATGACCCGGTCGCGGTCGGCGATTCGCTGTACCGCGTCCATGCTGAGTTCCCCGCCGATGAGCGCTTTGCCAGACAGCTCACGGAAAAATCCAGCGGCTTTTCCATTGGTAAGCCCGATGAGGTGCCGCATGTCTTCGTGGAGTCCTGAGCGGCAGCCAAGCGAGCGCGCTCAACGTGCCTCGCGAGACAACCAGTGGTCAGCGAAATCCGCGAGATCACGATGGATGGATTTCGCCAGGCTCAATTCCTCGCCCGTATTGGGACTACCCGTGGCCGCGCGCAACACCAGCGCGGTGTGCACCTTCGGAGGCAGGCCGCGCAGATAGGGCAGATAGTCGTCGACAAAGGCCACCGGATCGACCAATTCGATGGCATCGGCCTTGGGACTGCGTGCGCCCTCCGTGCTGCCCACCGCGATCACCCGCTCGATCGGAAAACCGAGGCTTCTCAGGTTGCGCAGGCGCGCCTCCTGAAGATGCGGACGCAACGCAGTGATGCACACCAGCTCATGCCCAGCATCGTGCAGTCTCGTGCAAGCGTCGATGGCCCCTGGCAGCGCGGGCAGCGCGCTCCAGAACGGCTCATCAAAGCAGGCCCTGAAGCGCGCGGCCGCCTCGCCTTCCAGTGGCCCGATGTCCCAGCGATCCTGCGGCCAGTAGGCATGAGGGTCCTTTTCACGCGGGGGCATGCCAAAGGCGCGCTCCCAGGCGACGGACACACCGTGATGAAGATCGAGCATGACGCCATCAGCGTCGATCGCAAGGACAGGTCTGGTCATGCCGGAATTGTAGCGAGGCTCTTCCGTGGGCGGCGGCAGTGCGTGCGACACTTCCTGAAAACCCGCATCGCTCGCGACACAGCAGGCATTCGGGACGGCTCATCACCTCACCCAGGGAGACACTCGGCATGAAGGAATTGAACGGACGGGTCGCGGTCGTCACAGGCGCGGCCAGCGGGATCGGACTGGCGATGGCGCGACGATTCGCACAGGAAGGCATGAGGCTGGTGATGGCCGACATCGAGGCCTCGCGACTCGCCAGCGCGCTCGCCGAAATTCAAGGCATGGGTGCTGATGCCATCTCCCAGCAGGTCGATGTCTCCTCCGAAGCGCAAGTCAATGCCCTGGCCGATGCCGCCTTCGGCGCATTCGGTGCCGTGCATGTGGTGTGCAACAACGCGGGCGTGGCCGCACCGTCACTGATGACGAATGCCTGGCAAGCGCCTCTTTCGGACTGGCAATGGATGCTCAACGTCAATCTTATGGGCGTGCTGCACGGCGTGCGGGCCTTCGTGCCGCGCATGATCGAGGCGGGCGAAGAAGGCCACATCGTCAACACGGCCTCGATTGCCGGCCTGCTCACGGCAGCCAATCCCTACCATGTCTCCAAGCAGGGCGTGACCTGCATCACCGAGGGTCTGTATCGCGACCTGCGCCGCATCGGCTCGCGCGTCTCGGCCTCCGTCCTGTGCCCGGGCTGGATTCGCACCGACATCATGAAAGGCGAGCGAAACCGCCCTGCCGAGTTCGGTCCGGTGACCGACCTGAGCCGCCTGCCGGAATCCGTGCAGCGCACGGTCAGCGCCTTCGACGACACCCTGGAAGCCGGTTACGACCCGTCGCGGGTGGCCAGTGATGTCGTCGAAGCCATTCAGGCCGACCGCTTCTACATCCTGTCCGCGCAGGAATATCTTCAGGATCTGGTGCGACTGCGGATGCAGGACATCATCGAGCAGCGCAACCCGACGATGCCGCCTCCTCGACCGACTGCGCAAGGCCACTGAGTCGCGGGCCGCAGCGACTCAGGACCGCAGGACCAACGCCACACCGAGGATCAGCAGCGCCATGCCGATCCACTCGGCCCGGCTGTTGCGCTGGCGAAAGAGCTGCCGAGACACGATCTGCGCCAGAAAGATTTCGACCAGGGCCAGGGTGCGCACCCGTGCGGCACTTTCCAGCGCAAAGGCGAGAAACCATCCTTGTGACGCGGCCGCACCGAGCGCGCCGGCAATCAGGGATGGCCGCCAGGCCCGCAGGATGTTGCGCAGCAAAGGCCGGTCGCGAGTCAGCATGTAGACCACCAGAACGGTGCTCTGGATCAGCAGACCGAGTGCCAGCACGCAGCTGGCTGCCACCACAAAGGACGGGTGTTCCAGACTGCGGATGGCGCCGCGAAATCCGATCGAGGCAATGCCGAACCCGGCGCCGGACGCCAGGCCCAGCATGACCGGCCTGAGCGCCCACTGCGCGCCGCGTGCCGGCCAGGACATGACGAGCACCCCGGCGGTGGCCGCCGCAATGGCCAGCATGAGCCCCGTGCCGATCGCATCCGCCAGGAACACCAGTCCGAACAGTGCGACCCAGACTGGCTCGAACTTGGTCAGTGCGGTCGCCACCACGAAGGACTTCTCGCGCATCGCGGCCAACATCAGGAAGGTGCCGGCAATCTGCGCGAGCCCGCCGCCCGCCGCCCAGGCCAAGGTGCTCAGGCTTGGACTGGGCACAGGCGCGCCGCTGACCAGCAGGATCGTGGTGCAAAAGAGCAGGCCGAACGGCAAGCCATAGAGGAAGCGCACCTGCGTGGCGCCCAGCGTGCCCAGGGTGCCGGTCAAGCCGCGTTGCATCGCATTGCGCCCGGTCTGGATAACCGCCGCGATCAGCGTGAACGCGATCCAGTACCAGGGTTCGACAACCATGGCCATGTGCGTGCAGGCCTCAGGCGTCCTTGCGGGACGCCATGAAGTCGGCCGCCTGATCCCGGATCGCATTCCAGCGATCCATCCCGAAACGCTGGAAGCCGCTTGTCACGCTGGCCCCTTGCGCGACCGGCACCATGCGTCGTGTCGCCTTGAGGTCGGCGAGCACCTGATCGAAGGTGGCCATCGCATTGCGAAACAGCAGCCCGGGCTGAATCGCGATTCGATAGCCCATGGCCTGCGCGTCATCGAGTGCGACGATCGGTGTCTTGCCCCCGCTCACCATGTTGAGCAGGCACGGACCGCCCACCCGACGCGGAATGTCCTCGACCTCCTGCATCGATTGCGCGGCCTCGACGAACGCAATGTCGGCACCGACCGACAGGGCCTCGATGGCACGCGCAATCGCTTCATCCATGCCCAGCACTGCCCGGGCATCGGTGCGCGCAATGATCACGAAATCAGGGGTCTGCTTCGCCTGGACGGCCGCACGAATCTTCGATACGAACTCGCCCCGGGACACCACCTCCTTGCCATCGAGGTGTCCACAGCGCTTGGGCGCAACCTGATCTTCGATATGAATGCCTGCCACATTGCGCGATTCATACTCGCGCACGGTCCGGGTCACATTCAGCTCGTTGCCGTAACCGGTGTCGGCGTCGGCAATCAGGGGAATGTCGATCGCACGGGCAATGCGTGCCGCGTTCTCGACCATCTCGGTCATCGTCACCAGGCCGAGGTCCGGATAGCCCAGCGTGGCCGCCGTGCCTGAACCGGTCATGTAGGCGGCCTCGAAGCCCGCTTGTTGAATGGTGAGCGCCGAGATGCCGTCATAGGCACCCGGGGCAACGATCATCTCCGGGCGTGCAAGCAAGTGCCGAAATCGGGCGGCAGCGTTCATGTCGGGTCTCCTCGATCGATCCTGTGGCGGACCAGGGGGTGGCGCTCGGGCAGCCGTGACGGCTGCCCGGTTCGTCACTCAGGCTGGTTGGACAACTTGCGGATGCGCTCGATGCGATCTTCGACGGTTGCATCACTGCCGCCCTTCCACTCCAGGACCTGCAAGACCACCCCGTTCGCATCGCGCGGACGCAGCACCACTTCACTGCGATTGCTGAACTCGTCGCGCAACGGAATCTTGTAGCCCTTGGCTTCGACTTCGGAGACGAACTCGGCCAGGTTGTCGACCTCCAGGCCCATGTGATGAAGGCCCTCCCCGTGCTTGTCGATATGCTGATTCAGGAACCCATCGGGTTCCAGCGATTGCGCCAGCGACAGCACGTTCTCGCCGATCTGCAGGTAGGCGACCTTGACCATGCCGGCCTTTTCCTTGAGCACTTCGGTGCGGATATGCACGGCATTGAGCAGCTTCACGTACTGCTGGGTAGCGGCGTCCGCGTCGCGCACTGCGATGGCGACGTGATCGATTCTCTTGATGCTGGCCATTCGGCTCTCCCTTGATGTCTGAGCGGGGCAGTATAGGCGGACGCTGACGGCCGTCCGGTGGCGCAAGGCAGCCTGCGAAACGCGCCTAGAGTCGGTGCTCTAGGCCGATCATCCCTGAACGATTGTGTCCTGCCTGTTTGCGGCCCTAGACTGGGCTTGCTGTCGCGCTAGGCAGTCCCCATTTCCTCAAGACCTCCTCCTCACCTTTTGGACGTCCAGCCATGAACCGAGTACTTGCCGCAGCCTTGGTGGCTGCCATCGCCTCGATCGCCGTCTGCGCACCCGCCCACGCAGCCAAGCCCACGACTGGAGGGGGCGGCAGCGGCACGACGGGAGGCGGCAAGAAGTCCACCGGCGGGGGAAGTACGGGCGGCACAGTCGTCGAACCCACGCCCCTGCCGACCGACATCGCGAGCCTGCCGCTGGTGCAGTCCTCCAATCTGGTCTACGAAGGGGCATTCCGCTTCCCCTCCATTCCGTATACCGGGAATGTCTGCGACGGCTTCACCTACGGTGGTCACGGTCTTGCGTTCAATCCCGCGGGCAATGGGGGACAGGGCTCACTGTTCGCGACGGGTCACAACTACTGCGGTCGCATTGGCGAATTCTCGATTCCCTCGGTCTTGAATCGGACCACGCTCGGCGAGCTTCAGTACGCAAGCCTGCTGCAGGTGCAGCCGGGCAACAAGATCATCGACGGGACCGAAGGAACCCTTGCCACCAGCGGCATCACGGGGGGCACGCACACCACCATCAATGGCCTGCTCGTCTACAAGGGCAGCCTGGCCATCTCGGCGGGCAACCACTACAGCACCGTTCTGCAGCCTGTCTCGCACTGGACCCGGCCCTTGAATCTGGGCACCACGGGTCAGGTGATCGGTCCGATGGCCGTGCAAGGCGATCGGGGCTACACGAACGTCCGCTTTGCGGCGGGCTACATGTGCAACATTCCGAGCAATCTGCAAACCCTGCTGGGTGGACCCGCCATCACCGGATGGGTGGCGGATTCGATCGTCAGCAATGCCTCCAACGGCCCGGCTGCCTTTGCGCTTGATCCGAACAAGCTCAAGACGGGCACCACGGTGACGGCACCCACCTTGCTGGCCTATCCGGTGGACTTTCCACTGCAGACCTCGGTGTCGGGTGGCACGCAGGCGACCTGGAACTGGACGTCTGCGCCGCGTGGATGCGCCTTGCCGGACGGTACCCGGACCGTGCTTTTTGTCGGGCGTCACGGTACCGGTGAATTCCAGTACGGCGTGGGCGGCGCAAACGGCTACACCAACACCACCCCGAGCGTGCCGATCTACGACCCGGCCGATTCCTCGACGGGTGAACATGCGTGGCCCTATCGCTACCAGGTGTGGGCCTACGACGCCGCCGATCTGGCCAAGGTCAAGAACGGAGAAGTGCAAGCCTACGCGCCACGGCCCTATGCCAGCTGGATCATCAACATGCCGCTCGAGAACCTCAACGGCAACCACGACACCGGTGGCGTGGCCTACGACCCCAAAACGGGCAGGCTCTTCATCGTCCAGGGCGGGGCAGGTCCTTACGGCGAGGCGGTGATCCAGGTGTTCAAGGTCAACAATGCTGTACTGACCACGCCCACGTACTGAGGTCGCGTTGGCCCCCGTGGAGTACGCTCCACGGTGTCTCGCCACCCTGAACGCCCCAGTCCGATGAGTTCCCACCTGCCCGCAGCCGACCTGCTGTCTTCCGATCCGACCCGCTATCGCCACGGCGTGCGCCCGCTGCACGAGTACTTGCGCGAGCATGCGCGCACGCACGCCGGCAAGGCCGCTTTCATCTGGTACGGCCGCTCGGTTTCCTACGGTGAGCTGGATACCTGGAGCGATGCCCTGGCCGTCGTGCTGGCCCGCCATGGCGTGGTACCCGGCGAGCGGGTGGCGCTCTTTCTGAACAATTGTCCCCAGTATGTCGTGGCGCACTTCGCGATCCAGAAGCTGGGCGCGATCGTGGCGCCGTGCAGCCCGCTCTTCAAGGCAACCGAACTGGTCACGCAACTCAAGGACCAGGGCTCGAAGGTGGTGATCGCGGCCGACAGCGTGTACGCCACGCTCGCGTCCATTCGAGCCGACACGGCGGTCGAGCAGGTGTTCCTCACGAACCATGGCGAGTTGCTGCCGGACACGGCCACG
>JBILSK010000544.1:0-2595 GCA_044372165.1 Burkholderiaceae bacterium
TTGCGTGTCAGGTGACACGCACAGTTCCCAATGGTCGGCCTGCAATCCGAGGGTTTGATCGAGGGTGTGCATGAGCAGCCGTTGCGCCAGACGCGCCGCCCCGTCCGCGCCCAGGGCCGCAATGAGTCGCGTCTTGGCCTGGCCCGCGACCGGGGCCTTGGCCATCACGATGACTGCGGTACTCATCGGTAAGCCTGCGCCAGGTGCTGGGCGGATTCGCCCCGCCAATAGCGCCAGCGCAATCGCCACATCAGCACGATGGTGCGCCACACGCCTCGCGACTCCCAGCGACGACCCGAGGTGGCCACACGTTGCGCCAGGCAGATCGGTGCTGCGAGTGCACGCAGTCGACGCGAGATCTCGATGTCTTCCATCAGCGGCTGGTCTGGAAATCCGCCCACTTGATCGAAGCTCTCGCGGCGCATGAAGAGGGCCTGGTCGCCCGTGGCAATGCCGGTCAGTCGGGAGCGCCAGTTCATCAGCGTCGCCACGACCCGAAGCATCGGGTGCTGCCCGAGGATGCGAACGTCGAATCGCCCCCAGCGTCCGCCCCCGGCCAGGGCCTGGTGCACCAGATGGTCCGCATCCGGGGGCAGCAGCGTATCTGCGTGCAGGAACAGCAGCAGCTCGCCCCGGGCGATGGCAGCCCCGGCATTCATCTGCCGGGCCCGACCCCGCGACGCTGCCACCACTGCATCGGCAAGCGCCGCTGCGCGTTCAACGGTGTCATCGTCGCTGCCGCCGTCGACCACGATGACTTCCACGCCACGGCGCCGCAACGGTGCCAGGTTGGCCAGCGTGGCCTCGATCTGCCCTGCTTCGTTCAGCACGGGCAGCACGATGGACATCGGCGGGGGCATCAGCTGCGCTCCCACGCATGGAAGCGCTCAAGCCAGCGCAGGATCCGTTGCGGCGCATGGGCCCGCTTCCACTCGCCTGCTGCGTACTTGTTGGCCTCGGACAAGGTGGGATACGTGTGGATGGTGCCAAGGATCTTGTTCAGCCCAAGCCCGTGCTTCATGGCCAGCACATACTCGGCCAGCAGGTCGCCCGCATGTTCGCCAACGATGGTGACGCCCAGGATGGTGTCCTTGCCGGGCACGGTGAGCACCTTGATGAAGCCGTGCGCGGTGCCATCGGCGATCGCCCGGTCCAGGTCGGCGATGTCGTAACGGGTCACCTCGACTGCCACGCCTTGCTCGCGGGCCTCGGTTTCGGACAGTCCCACCCGCGCGACCTCCGGGTCGGTGAAAGTGGCCCAGGGAATGACGCGGTAGTCGGCCTTGAACCGCTTGAATCGTCCGAACAGGGCGTTGACCGCCGCATACCACGCCTGGTGTGCGGCCGTGTGGGTGAACTGGAAGGGGCCTGCAACATCGCCCACTGCATAGATATTGGGGAATCGGGTCTGCAGAAAGGCATTGGTCTGGATGGTCTGGCGGGGCGTCAGAGGCATGCCCAGCTCCTCCAGGCCGTAGCCCGAGACACGAGGGCTGCGACCGAGCGCGCACAGGAGCTGGTCGAAGGCGATCGCCACTTCCTCGTCGCCGTGACGCACGATCAGGCGCTTTTCGCCATCGACGACTTCCACGCGAATCGCCTCATGCCCGGTGAGAACGGTGACCTTGTCGGCACGCAGTGAGGCGGCAACGAGGTCACTGACCTCGGGGTCCTCCCGGCCCAGAATGCGCGGTGCACGCTCGACCTGGGTCACGGAGCTGCCCAGGCGTGCAAAGCTTTGCGCCAGCTCGCAGCCGATGGGGCCTGCGCCCAGTACCACCAGTCGACGCGGCAATTCAGTCAGGCCCCAGAGGGTGTCGCTGGTGAGAAAGCCGGCTTCCTTCAGGCCTGGAATCGGGGGAATGAAGGGACTCGCGCCTGCCGCGATGACGATGCTGCGGGTGCTCAAAGTGTGCACGGAGCCATCGGCCTGACGCACCTCCACCGTCCAGGGCGAGGTGATGCGCGCCTGCCCGTGCAGCACCTCCACGCCGAGCGCGGTGTAGCGCGCCACCGAATCGTGGGGTTCGATCGCCTGAATGACCTCGTTCACCCGTCGCATCACACCCGCAAAATCCACGTCGCCCTGCGCATTGCGAATGCCCAGCGTGTGGGCGGTGCGCACTTGCTGGATGGCCTTGGCCGAACGAATCAGTGCCTTGCTCGGCACACAGCCATAGTTCAGGCAGTCGCCGCCCATCTTGTGGCCCTCGATCAGGGTGACACGGGCCTTGACGGCCGCCGCGATGTAAGACGTCACCAGACCTCCTGCGCCCGCGCCGATCACCACGAGGTTGCGGTCGAAGCGGCGAGGCCGTGGCCAGCGCCCATACACGGCTCGCGCTTGCAGGGCATCGACGAGGAGCTTTGCGCCCAGCGGGAACAACGCCAGCAGCACCAGGCTGCCGATCAGGGCGGGCGACAGGACATCGCGCACCGAATCGATGGCCGCGAGCTGTGTGCCTGCGTTGACGTACACCGCGGTGCCCGCGAGCATGCCGATCTGGCTGACGATGTAGAACCTGCGAGCGTCGATCGGGGTCAGCCCCATCAGCAGGTTGATCAGCCAGAACGGGAACACGGGCACCAGCCGCA
>JBILSK010000545.1:0-2594 GCA_044372165.1 Burkholderiaceae bacterium
ATTGAGCGCATCCGGATCGATGGCGGCGAGCGCCTCGCGAAGGCGCGCCGCGACCGGATCGGCCGGGATCGCGTCACGTGCGATCAGGCTGGCCGATGCGGGCCCGTCGTCGGGTTCGATGTCGAGTTCATCGATCCCACCGAACGCCTCATTCAAGGCAGCCGGTTCGTCCTCGCCCGGTGCGCCGAACAGGTCGAGCTGATCGTCCTGGGCGCGCGCACGATGTTCCAGCTGCTCGAGCAGCTGTCCGGCCTTGCGCACCACCGCTGCCGGCAGGCCGGCCAGTCGCGCCACCTGCAGGCCATAGCTGCGGCTGGCCGGGCCGGGCCGCACCTCGTGCAGGAACACGATGCCCCCTTGATGTTCGGCGGCAGCCAGATGCAGGTTGACAGCGGCTGGCGAGGTGCGTGCCAGCTGCGTGAGTTCGAAGTAGTGAGTGGCGAAAAGCACCATCGCCCGATTGTGCTGCAGCAGACGCTCGGCGATCGAGTGAGCCAGCGACAGCCCGTCGAAGGTCGAGGTGCCTCGGCCGATCTCGTCCATCAGCACCAGAGAGTGCGGGCCGCTGGCCGCAAGAATGGTTGCGGCCTCGGTCATCTCGACCATGAAGGTGGAGCGTCCGCCGGCCAGGTCGTCCGAGGCGCCGATGCGGGTGAAGATGCGGTCGATCGGCCCGATCTCGCACTCCTGGGCCGGCACGAAGCTGCCGCAGTGGGCGAGCAGGGCGATCAGGGCCACTTGCCGCATGAAGGTGGACTTGCCGCCCATGTTCGGCCCGGTGATCAGCAACAGGCGGCGCTCCGGGGCGATCAGGCAGTCGTTGGGCGTGAAGCGCTCGACAGCATCCTCCACCACGGGATGACGGCCGCCGCGGATCTCGATGCCCGGCACCGGGCGCAACCGTGGCCGCACCCAGCCGCTTTGCGCGGCTACCTCGGCGAAGGCCGCGAGCACATCGAGTTCGGCCATGGCCTGACCGAGTCGCTGCAGTTCGCCAATGTGCTGGGCAAGCGCCACGAGCAGTTGCTCGAAAAGTTCCTTTTCCCGTTGCAACGCGCGGTCCCGTGCAGAAAGGGCTTTTTCCTCGAAGGCCTTGAGCGTGGGGGTGATGTAGCGCTCGGCGTTCTTCAGGGTCTGGCGGCGGCGGTAATCGAGCGGCACCTTGTCGGCCTGGCCGTTGGTGATCTCGATGAAAAAGCCGTGCACGCTGTTGAAGCCGACCTTCAGGTTGGCAATGCCGGTGCGCTCGCGCTCTTCGAGTTCCATCTGGGCGAGAAAGCTGTCGCAGTCCTGGTCGATGCTGCGCAGCTCATCGAGTTCGGCATCGTGGCCGGGGCGGATGACGCCGCCGTCGCGCACCATGGCGGCGGGCTCGTCGAGCAAGGTGTCGGCCAGGCGGGCGGCCAGTGCCGGGTCGATGCGCAGGGCCTCTCGATACGGGGCCAGCAGCGGCGCGTGGTCGTCCTCACCCGGCTCCAGCCGCGTCAGCAGCCGTCCGATCGGACCCAATGCAGCGAGCGCCTCGCGCAGCGCCGCCAGTTCGCGCGGGCGCGCCGAGGCCAGTGCGATGCGGGCTGCCGTGCGTTCGAAATCGACGCAGCGGGCGAGATCGCTGCGCAGGGCTTCACGCACCGGTTGCAGCAGACCGACCACCTGATGGCGGCGTCCGGATTCACGGGCATCGCGCACCGGCTGCTGCAGCCAGCGGCGCAACAGGCGACTGCCGGGCGCGGTCTGGCACCGGTCCATCCGCGACAGCAGGGTCGGTGCCGTCTCACCGCGCAAGGTCTCGACGATTTCCAGGTTGCGACGGGCCACCGGGTCGAGCACCACCCAGCGATCGCCGTGGTGCACCCGCAGGGGCTGCAGATGCCCAGGCGCACGGCCTTGCGTGCGCGCGACATAGGCCAGCAGGGCACCCGCGGCACCGAGTGCACCCGGCAGGGCTTGGGCGTCCGAGCCGGCCAGCGAGGCCAGACCCAGGGCCTCGGTGAGCTGGCGGCGGGCGCGCTCGACATCGAAATGCCAGGCCGGGCAGGGTGTCACCGGCAGGCCAGCCCCCGCCTGGCGGATGTCGGCCAGGGCCAGTTCAAGCGGCGAGCTGGCAGGATGTGCGCCCGCGTGGGAGGGGTTGAACCGGGATGGACCGACCGCCGCGGCTTCCGGGATCAGCAGTTCGGCCGGACGCAGGCGATCGATTTCACCGACGAGCTGGGCGGGTGCGATCTCGGCCAGCCAGCACTCGCCGCTGGCCACGATCATCCAGGCCAGCGCCAGCCGCTTGCCGCCGGACTCGACGTTGATGGCCAGAAGCGGCCGGTCTTCGCGCTCGGGCAGCAGGGCCGCGTCGGTCAGCGTGCCCGGCGTGATCACCCGCATCACCTTGCGCTCCACGGGCCCCTTGGCGGTGGCGGGGTCCCCGATCTGCTCGCAGATTGCCACCGACTCGCCCATGCGCACCAGGCGAGCCAGGTACTGTTCGGCAGCGTGATAGGGGACTCCGGCCATGCGGATGGGTTCGCCCCCCGAGGCACCGCGTCGGGTGAGGGTGATGCCCAGCAGGCGCGCCGCCTTGTCGGCATCGTCCTGGAAGA
>JBILSK010000546.1:0-2593 GCA_044372165.1 Burkholderiaceae bacterium
AACTATACTGTTTCCCCGGCAGACGACCGGCACACAGGGGGAGCACAGGACCATGACCAACACCATCCGCATTGGCGGCGCATCGGGTTTCTGGGGCGACACCGCCTCGGCGGCACCGCAACTCGTGCGTCACGGGAATATCCAGTATCTGGTCTTCGACTACCTCGCTGAAGTCACGATGTCGATCATGGCCGCGCAAAAGGCCAAGGATCCCAATGCGGGTTACGCCACCGACTTCGTGCACATCACGATGAAGTCGCTGCTGCCCGAATTGAAGACCAAGGGCATCAAGGTGGTGGCCAACGCCGGCGGCGTGAATCCGCAGGCCTGTCGCGACGCACTGGCCAAGGTCGCCGAGTCGCTGGGCATTGCCCTTCGCATCGGCGTGGTGCTGGGCGATGACCTGTCCGATCGCATCGAAGCGCTGCGCACCCAAGGGGTGACCGAGATGTACACCGGTGCGCCGCTGCCGACCAAACTGGTGAGCGTCAACGCCTACCTGGGCGCCCTCCCGATCGCCCGCGCCCTGGATGAAGGCTGCGACGTGGTGATCACCGGTCGCTGTGTCGACTCGGCGGTCACGCTGGGCGTGATGATGCATGCCTTCGCCTGGCAGCCCACCGACTACGACAAGCTTTCGCAGGGCACCTTGGCCGGACACCTGATCGAGTGTGGCGCGCAAGGCACCGGCGGGCTCTTCACCGACTGGGATACCGTGCCTGACTGGGACAACATCGGCTTTCCGGTCATCGAGGCCAGTGCCGATGGCAGCTTCATGATCACCAAACCGCCCGGCACCGGCGGGCTGGTCACGCCGGCTACCGTGTGCGAACAACTGCTCTACGAGATCGGTGACCCACGGGCCTATCACGTGCCCGATGTCGCCTGCGACTTCACCCAGGTGCGCTTCACGCAGATGGCTGAAGACCGCGTGCGGGTGACCGGGGCGCGGGGCCAGGCACCCACCGCCTCGCTCAAGGTCAGCGCCACCTATCCCGACGGTTTTCGCAACATCGCCCTGCTGGTGATCGCCGGCGATCAGGCGGCTGCCAAGGCGCGTCGCACCGGTGAGGCGCTGATGACCCGCATCGAGCGCATGCTGGCTGAGCAGGGCCTGCCGCCCTTCACCGAAAAGCGCATCGAGGTGGTGGGCGCCGAGGACATGTTCGGGCGCGATGCGCGTCCCGACGCGCGCGAGGTGGTGCTCAAGATGGCAGCCCGTTCGCCGTCCAAGGCGGCCCTGGACCTCTTTGCCCGCGAATTTGCACCGGCTGGCACCTCGATGTCGCCCGGCATCACCGGATTTGGCAGCGGCCGCCCGACGCCCTCGCCGGTGATCCGCCTGTTTTCCTTCCTGCTGGCGAAGTCGGCGGTCGAGGTCTGCATCGAGATCGACGGTCAGCGCAAGACGATCAGCATTCCCGCTCAGGGTGGCTTCAGCGAACAGGGCCTGCCACCGCCGCGCCAGCACGCGAGTGCTGCGCTGCCGCCTGCCGGGGGGGCGATGGTGCCACTGATCAAGCTCGCCCACGGCCGCTCCGGCGACAAGGGCGACAAGGCCAACGTGGGCATCGTCGCGCGCCGCCCCGAATGGCTGCCGCTGCTGTCGGCCTGGCTCACGCCCGAACGGGTTGCCCTGTGGTTCGAGCACAACCATCCGACGCGGGTCGAACGCTGGGACCTGCCGGGCTTTGGCGCGATGAACTTCCTGCTGCACGACGTGCTGGGCGGCGGGGGCATGGCGTCGCTGCGCACCGACAACCTGGCCAAGTGCTTCGCGCAGGTGCTGCTCGCGATGCCGGTGCCGGCACCGGAAGGTTTTGCGGCCTGAACGGCCGACCGCATTCAACGACATGACTGGGGAGATTCACGATGACGATCGATGCTGCAAAGCTGAAAGCCTGGCCCTTCGAGCCGGTGCGCCACACCTATTCCTCGCGCGACACCATCCTGTACGCGCTGGGCCTGGGCCTGGGTCAGGATCCGCTGGATGCGACGCAACTGCGCTTCACCTATGAGCAGGGCCTGCAGGCCCTGCCGACGCTGCCGGTGGTGCTGGGGTCGCCGGGCTTCTTTGCCAAGCAGCCCGAGTTCGGCATCAACTGGGTGAAGATCCTGCACGGTGAGCAGGAGCTGGAATTGCACGCACCGCTGCCGACCGAAGCCACCGTCGTGGGGCTCACCAGGATCACTCGCCTGGTCGACAAGGGGGCCGACAAGGGCGCCCTGATGTACTCGGAACGCACCATCACCGACGAGAAGACCGGTGTGCTGCTGGCTACCAGTCGCAGCGTGTCCTTCATGCGCGGCGACGGCGGGTTCAGCGCCAGCGGTCAAGTCTCGGACGCCTCGCCCGCAGCGCGTCCCGCCACCCCCGACACCCCGCCCGACGCGGTATTCGAGTGGAAGACCCGCCCGGAGTCGGCACTGATCTATCGACTGTCGGGCGACTACAACCCGGTGCACGCCGACCCCGCCGTGGCGCGGTCGGCCGGCTTCGAGCGCCCCATCCTGCACGGCCTGTGCTCGTTTGGCGTGACCGGCTGGATGCTGGTGCGCGGCCTGTGCGGCGGCGATGGCAGCAAACTCAAGG
>JBILSK010000547.1:0-2591 GCA_044372165.1 Burkholderiaceae bacterium
CGCACGGTGCTGCAGTCCGGGGCGGTCGATGCCGAGCGGGCGCGATCGATGCGCATCGGCCAGATCCTGCATCCCAGTCCGGCCAGTCCCGCGGCCAATCGGGGCTGGGCCGACGCGGTCGACGCCCAGCTGAAGGCCCTGGACGTGAGCCTCCCGACCCCGCATCCCTCGCTCCCCTTGCACGCTTCATCCCTTCTTCGTCCGGCGCCCTGAGCGGTCCCGGCCTCGACCATCCAGTCTTCCTGCCATGATCCTGCACGCTGCCACCATTGCCCTGTCCGCCTTCCTGCTCTTTCTGGTGCAGCCGATCATTGCCCGTCAGATCCTGCCCTGGTTCGGCGGCTCGGCGGCGGTCTGGACCACCTGCATGGTGTTCTTCCAGGTCGTGCTGCTGGCCGGTTACTTCTATTCCGATCTGCTGATTCGCCGTGCCACGCCGCGCACGCAGGCCATCGTGCACACCGTGCTGCTGATCGCGAGCCTCGCCTTCCTGCCGATCACGGCCTCCGAAGCCATGAAGCCGGTCGATGCCTCGCAACCGATCGGGCGCATCCTGCTGCTGCTGTCGGTCACCATCGGTCTGCCCTACCTGATGCTGGCCACCACCGGGCCACTGGTGCAGGCCTGGTTCACCCGCGAATTCAGCACTGCGCGGGTCTACCGGCTCTACGCCTTGTCCAACCTGGCGTCGATGCTGGCCCTGATCCTCTATCCGCCGGCGATCGAGCCGTTTGCCAGCGGCCGGTGGCAATCGGTGGGCTGGTCGATCGGCTACGCGGGCTTCGCGGCCCTGGCCATCGTGGCGGGCTGGCGCGCGGCGCGCGCCGCAGCGGCGCAGCCGATCGAGGTGCGATCGGTGTCCACGGACGAGGTTGCGGCCGCTCGTGCCGGGGCGGTGACGGCCCCCTCGGTGAGCGAGCAGCTGCTCTGGCTCACGCTGGCCGCCATGGGTTCGGTGATGCTGCTGGCCATCACGACCCACATCACCCAGAACGTCGCCTCGATTCCCTTCCTGTGGGTGCTGCCGCTGGCGCTGTACCTGATCACCTTCATTCTGTGCTTCGATGGCGATGGCTGGTATCGCCGCTCGATCTACCGGCCGCTGGCCGCGCTGGCCTGCGTGGCGATGACCGCGGCGCTCAGCCTGCGATTCGCCGACGAGGGACTGGAGATCGAGCGCGGCCTGATGCCCATCCTGCAGGCAGTGCCCCTGTATGCCATCGGCCTGTTCGTGCTGTGCATGTTCGTGCACGGCGAGCTGGTGGCCCGCAAGCCGGCGCCCGCCCACCTGACGCGCTTCTACCTGATGGTGTCGCTCGGCGGCGCGATCGGCGGGCTGCTGGTGGGCATTGGTGCGCCGATGTCCTTCGACTGGTACTGGGAGCTGGCGCTGGCCATGATCGTGGTGGCGGTGCTGGTGGGCGGGCTGTCGCGCGGCTGGATGCGCGGGGCCGGTCTGCTGGCGCTGGTGGCCTGCCTGCTGCTGGGTTGGGATTACGTGAACTGGATCCGCGGCGAGATGATCGAGGTCTCGCGCAATTTCTACGGCACGCTGCGGGTGCGGGCACTGGAGGCGAGCGACACGCGCGCCGAGCGGCGCCAGCTGCTGCACGGTGAGATCCTGCACGGCGAGCAGTTCACGGCGCCCCAGAAGCGCCGCCTGCCGACCACCTATTACGGCCCGGATTCAGGCATCGGGCGTGTGCTCACGGCACGCAGCGGTGCGCCGATCAAGGTGGGTCTGATCGGGGTGGGCGTGGGCACACTGGCCACCTATGGCCGGGCCGGTGATGTCTATCGTCTGTACGAGCTCAATCCGAGCGTGATCGACATTGCGCGCAAGCACTTCACCTATCTGGCCGACAGCGAGGCACAGGTGCAGACGGTGCTGGGTGATGCCCGACTGGTGCTCGAGCGCGAGGCCCCGCAGCGCTTCGATGTCCTGGCGGTCGATGCGTTTTCGAGCGACTCGATCCCGGTGCACCTGGTGACGCGCGAGGCCCTGGCGGTCTACCGTCGTCACCTCGCCGAGCGCGGCGCCGTGGCCTTTCACATCACCAATCGCTACCTCGATCTGTCCGGCGTGGTGCGCAGGCTGGCTGATGAAGCGGGTCTGCAGGCGGTGCGGGTCCATGACAAGCCCGGCGACGACAGTCCCAACTATCGCTCGGACTGGATCATTCTCAGCGCCGATCCGGAGCTGCTCGCGGCCCTCCGGGCGCAAGGCGCGAAGGCCGTCGAGCCGTCGCCGGCCAGTCGTGCGACCTGGACGGACGATCATCACAACCTGTTCGAAGTGCTGAAGTAGGCCGCTAGAATGGTCTCCCCCTCACGCACCCTGCCCAACGCCCCATGAGCACGTCCGGCACCTCTCTTGGCACGCCCCTGTCCGCGTCCGCCACCCGAATCATGCTTCTGGGCGCAGGTGAGCTCGGCAAGGAAGTGATCATCGCCCTGCAGCGCCTGGGCGTCGAAGTGATCGCGGTTGATCGCTACCCCGATGCCCCCGGCCAGCAGGTGGCGCACCGCGCGCATGTCATCGACATGACCGACGGCGCGCAATTGCGTGCCCTGATCGAACGGGAAAAGCC
>JBILSK010000548.1:0-2590 GCA_044372165.1 Burkholderiaceae bacterium
CGCCCATCCCTTCCTTGAGGACCTGCCCGAACTGCTCCCAGAAGGTGGCGTAGTCCTGCGGCCGGTTTTCGGCCATGTCCTCGAGCATGGCCAGCACGCGCTTGGTGCAGCCCTCACGAATGGCTCTCACATCGCGGCTTTCCTGAAGAATCTCCCGCGACACATTGAGCGGCAGGTCGGCGGAATCGACGACGCCCTTCACGAACCGCAGATACACCGGCATCAGCTGCTCGGCATCGTCCATGATGAACACACGGCGCACGTACAAGCGGATGCCGCGACGATGCTGGCGATCGTACAAGTCGAACGGGGCCCGAGCGGGGATGTACAACAGCTGGGTGTATTCGCTGCGGCCTTCGACCCGATTGTGGGTCCAGGCCAGCGGCGCCTCGGTGTCGCTGGTCAGGTGCTGATAGAACTCGCGGTACTGCGCGTCCTCGATCTCGGACTTGCTGCGGGTCCACAGTGCACTGGCCTGATTGACCGTCTCCCACTCGATGGCATCGCCCTCGTTCGCCGCCGCCTGCTTCATGCGGATCGGCAGCGAAATGTGGTCGGAGTACTTGCGAACAATGGACCGCAGGCGCCAGGCCGACAGCAGTTCGCTGGGATCGGAGCCCTCGTCGCCGTCAGCCGGCTTGTCGCGCAGGTGCAGAGTGATGGCGGTGCCGCGTGCCGCCCGATCAATGGACTCGACGCTGAATTCGCCGCTGCCATCGGATTCCCAGCGAACGCCTTGCGAGGACGGCAGGCCGGCACGCCGTGACTCCACCGTCACGCGGTCGGCGACAATGAAAGATGAATAGAAACCGACGCCGAACTGGCCGATGAGGTTGGCGTCCTTGGCCTTGTCGCCGGTCAGGCTGGTGAAGAACTCCTTGGTCCCGGAGCGAGCGATCGTCCCGAGGTTGTCGATCGCCTCCTGGCGCGACAAGCCGATCCCGTTGTCGGTGATCGTGATGATCCGGGCAGCCTCGTCAAAGTCGATGCGAATCTGCAGATCCGAATCGCCCTCGAACCAGTCAGGATGATCGATGGCCTCGAAGCGAAGCTTGTCGCAGGCATCCGAGGCATTGGAGACCAGTTCGCGCAGGAAGATCTCTCGATTGCTGTAGAGCGAGTGGATCATCAGCTGCAGCAGCTGCCTGACCTCGGTCTGAAAGCCGAGGGTCTCTTTGGGGGTCGTGCTCATGCTCATGGGACGGTCTTGGCTGAAGTCGATGGACGGATCCGGCACCAGGGTGTGCCGGTCTTTCGGTGAACGACACCGCCGCAGATGCGCGGCGATCGTTCTGCAATGTGGGCTTTCCGGGGCATTTCAAGCCCCGCACGCCACGTCAGAGTGGCTGGAAAAATCCCTCGACCAGGGCCGGTGTCACCCCGTCAAAACCGGGCGGCAACCACTTCGCGTCACGGCTCTTGTCGATGAGCAAGGCCCGCACACCTTCCGGGAAGTCCGGGTTGCGCTGACACTGCTTGGCGATCAGCAAATCCAGGGCAAGCACATCGGCAATCCCCAGGTGCTTGCAACGACGCATGTACTCGTAGGTCACGCAGGCGGCGGTGGGTGAACCGGCGGCGAGGTTTTCCCAGGGCTTCGCAAACCAGGCCTCGCTTGCCGCCGCCTCGCGCAGACCTTCCAGCACCCCTTGCGCGTCCGGGCGGCTGCACAGGTCACGAATGATGTCGTGGTGCTTGCGAAGTCCGCTTTCCGGCAGGGTGACCGGCTCGACCGCCGAAAATGCGCGGCAAAACTCGCGCAGCCGCACGCGCTGGGCAGCCACGCTGCCGCTCCAGTCCAGGCCGGCCAGTCCGTCCAGAAACTGCGGTTGGCGCGCATGCGCGATCACATGGTCGGCCAGACGGGCGTAGACCGCGTCGGCTTCGTTCACGATCGCGCCGGTCATGGCCAGCAGCACGCCTGCCTCGCCCGGCACACGATTGAGGAACCAGCCGCCGCCCACATCGGGAAAGAGGCCAATGTGAATCTCGGGCATTGCGAGCTTGAGCCCCTCGGTCACGATCCGTTCGCTCGCCGCCACTGACAGGCCCACACCGCCCCCCATGTCGACCCCATGCGCCCAGGTCACGAAGGGCTTGGGATACAGGTGGATCAGCAGATCGAGCTGGTACTCCACATCGAAGAAGGCGTCGCCATACACGAAGCGCTGCGGTCCCCCGGCACGCACCTGGCGGATGACTTCGGCCACATCGCCGCCGGCGCAAAAGCCGCGACCATTGCCGGCCAGCAGCACGCAGGCGATGGATTCATCGGACGCCCAGGCACGGAAGGTGTCCAGCATGGCCTGGCACATCGCCAGATTCAGTGCGTTCAGCTGCCCCGGGCGGTTCAGGCGGGCAATGCCGATGCGACGGCCGGTGCTGCCACACGTCAAGGTCTCGAAGACCATGTCTTCGGTCGAGGATGCAACAGGGGTCAGGGTGCTCATCGAAAGCTCGTGTGAAAAGTGGGAGGGAACGTCAGAAAAGGGAGGGGGTCGAACGCGGCAGGCTCAATACCGTGTCCTTCCAGCGAGGCTCGATCGCCTTGCCCTTGCGACCGCGGGCGGCGCGATACTCGCCGAGTTCA
>JBILSK010000550.1:0-2585 GCA_044372165.1 Burkholderiaceae bacterium
GCGCTTGGCCGATCCGGGCATCGGCTAAGCTCGCCAGGCTGCACCCGCTGCTGCCCCGTCTGTTGTTGAACGGAGTCTGAACGATGAACACGATTGCTCTTTCCTCCTCCACGGTCCAGGCGCCTCGGCGCATCGAGCGACTGGTCACCGGCATGGCGACCTCGGATGGCGCCGGCGTGAAGCTCACGCGGGTGCTGACCCAACCCTTGCAGCGCCGGCTGGACCCCTTCCTGATGCTCGATGCCTTCGGCAGCGACAACCCGGACGACTACATCGCCGGCTTTCCCGATCACCCGCACCGCGGCTTCGAGACGGTCACCTACATGATCGCCGGGCGCATGCTCCATCGCGACAGCCGCGGCCACGAGGGCCTGCTGGAAAACGGCGGCGTGCAGTGGATGACCGCCGGGCGCGGCCTGGTGCATTCGGAGATTCCGCAGCAGGAAGACGGCGTGATGGAAGGCTTTCAGCTGTGGCTGAACCTGCCCGGCACCGACAAGCTGTGCGACCCCTGGTACAAGGATTTCAACGCTGCCGACCTGCCCCGCTTCACCACCGAAGACGGTGTCACGGCCATCGTGATCGCCGGCGACTCGCATGGGGTGAAGGGCGCGGTGCAACGTGCGGGCACCGCACCGCTCTATCTCGATGTGCACCTGCCGGCGGGCAGCCGGTTTGCGCAGCCCCTGCCGGCCAACCGCAATGCCTTCGTCTACGTGTATCGCGGCGAGGTCTCGATCGCCGGGCAGACTGTTCCGAGCCAGCGCATGGCCCTCCTCGCCAACACGCCCGATTCGGATGGCGTGGTGATCGAGGCCTCGACCGACGCCAGGGTGCTGCTGATCGCCGGCCAACCGCTCAATGAACCGATCGCGCAGTACGGCCCGTTCGTGATGAACACGCAGCAGCAGCTGCACGAGGCCATCAACGATTTTCGTGCCGGGAAGTTCACATGAATCTGGCTTCGGTGAATCACACCGGCAGCGCCTCAGCTGCTTCGTCACCCTGGTCGCGGTCGATAACCAGGGCAAACCGACCGCGGTGCCCGGGCTGCTGCCCTGACCGACCGAATCCCTTCGTATAAGCTCATCGGCCGGCTGTTCCGAGGCCCACCCGGGCATCGCACCGCCTGATCGTCTTCGACAAGGACAGCCCGTCGGTGAGCCCTGCCGCCAAGCCCCCTGAAGCCATCCTGCGTCTGCAGAACGGCCCTATCCTGTCCACGCTGCTGAGCCTGGCCGTGCCCAGCGTGCTGGCCATGGTGATGCAGGTGATGGTCGGCATTGCCGAGACCGTCTACATCGGGCGATTGGGCACCACGCCCCTGGCGGCGATGGCCCTGGTCTTTCCCTTCCTGATGCTGACCCAGCAATTGTCAGCCGGCGCGATGGGCGGTGGCGTGTCCTCGGCGGTGGCCCGTGCCCTGGGCGCGTCCAACCCGACGCGCGCCAAGGCGCTGGCCCTGCATGCGCTCACCATAGGCGGGCTGCTGGGTCTGGTCTTCACGCTGGTCATGCTGACAGCCGGGCCCCTGTTCTACCGGCTGCTGGGCGGCCGGGGCGCCGTGCTCGAAGAGGCCATCGGTTATTCGGGCGTGCTGTTCTTCGGTGCGCTCCTCGTGTGGTTGAGCAACACGCTGGCGTCCATCCTGCGTGGCACCGGCAACATGCGCGTGCCCTCGCTGGGCATCCTGGGCGCATCGCTGCTGCAGATCGCGCTCGGTGGCGTGCTGGCCCTGGGCGCGGGACCCGTGCCCTCGCTGGGCATGCCCGGTGTGGCCATTGCATACATCATCGCCAATGCGGCCAGCACGCTGTTCTTCGGCTGGTACCTGCTGAGCGGACGCGCGCGGCTCACCCTGAGCTTCAAGGGCTTTGCCCTGCATCGCGAGATGTTCTTCGACATCCTCAAGGTCGGCGCGGTCTCGATGCTCTCGCCGCTGCAATCGGTGCTCACCGTACTGATCTTCACCGGCTTCGTGGCGCGCCTGGGCGTCGCACCATTGGCCGGTTATTCCATCGGCCAGCGACTGGAATTCCTGCTGATCCCGATCTCGTTCGGCATCGGTGTGGCCTCGGTGCCCATGGTTGGCATGGCGATGGGCGCGGGCAATGTGAGCCGCGCCCGCCGCGTGGCCTGGACCGCGGGGCTTGCCTCGGCCTTCAACCTGGGCTTGCTGGGCCTGGCGGTCGCGATCTTCCCGGATCTGTGGGCGACGCTCTTCACCTCGGACGAGTCGGTACTCGAGTACGCCCGCCAGTACCTGCGCATTGCCGGCCCGAGCTTTCCCTTCTTCGGGCTGGGGCTCACGCTCTATTTCGCCTCGCAGGGCTCGGGCAAGATGCTGGGCCCGGTGATCGCCGGCACGGTGCGGCTCGTGATGGTGTTTGCAGTGGGCACCTGGCTGGTAACCCTGCCCGCCACCTCGGGTCAGCTGTTCGCGCTGGTGGCTGCGTCCATGGTGGTCTACGGGCTGGCCTGCGCGGCAGCGGTGAAACTCACTCGATGGGGTCGGGGCTGAGCGCCTGGGCAGTTCTTTATTGACTTTTATTTCCGATTCAATAAATTATTAGGATGAAAATAAT
>JBILSK010000549.1:0-2585 GCA_044372165.1 Burkholderiaceae bacterium
CATGCGCAGTCGCAGTCGCGCGGTGTTTTCGGTGGTGCCGAAGGAGCAGGGCTTGGGCGCGCTGTTGCAGTGCTTCACCACCTCGGCCAGGGTGTTGCCCGGGATCGCGCTGTTGGCCACATAGACCCCCGACAGCACCGAGAACGCCGACACTGGCACCAGCTGCGCGGCCGGATCGATGCCCTTGAAGTTCGGCAAGTGCCGGATCAAGAGCAGCGAAGGCAGCTGCACCACGAAGGTATGGCCGTCGGGTTTGGCGTCGATCACGCGGCGGGTGCCGATCAGACCATCGGCGCCTGGCGAATTCTCGACATTGACCGGCTGGTCCCAGCGTTTGGCCATTTCCTTGGCGAGCTGGCGTGCCATCACGTCGGTGCCGCCGCCGGGGCTGTAGGGCACCACGATGGTCACCGGGCGCGTGGGCTTCCAGGGGACAGGCTGCGTCTGTGCAGCAGCGGGCAGGGCGGTGGCGAGCAGGGCAGTGGCGAGCAGGGTAGCCCGCGTTGCCAGGCTCGCCACACGGCGACGAATCACACGTAAGGACATGACAGGTCTCACTCCGGCTTGATGCCCACGGTGTCGGCAATCGTCTTGAAGCGTCGGTACTCGTCGTCCCGATACCGGTTCATCTCGACCGGGCCGAAGGTGTACATCGGCTCGGCGCCCTGGGTCTCGAAGTACTTGGTCATCTCGGGCGTCTTCATGGCCCGGTTCACCGAGGCCGCCAGTTTCTCGTGCACGTCGGCGGGGGTCTCGGTGCGCACCCACAGCGCGGTCCAGGAATAGTTCACGTACTCGGGCCAGACTTCACGCAGCGTCGGCACATTGGGCAAGGACGGATGGCGGTTTTCGCCCGAGACCGCGATCGGTCGCAGCTTGCCGCTTTGCACCAGCACCAGCGAGCCGCCCAGATCACCCATGCCGGCATCGAGCTGCTTGCCGATCACATCGGTGAAGACCTGCGCCTGCCCCTTGTAGGGCACATAGGACATGGGCGTCTTCGAGGCGATCGAGACCCAGGCGATTGCCAGTTGGTAGCCAGCCGAATAGGACCCGACATTCACCGGCTTCGTCTTGGCCAGGGCGACCAGATCGGTGATGGTCTTGATCGGCGAATCGGGAGCTACGTACCAGATGTTCTGCGCACGACCGATGCCGTGCAGCGCCTTGAAGTCCTTGAGCGGGTCGTAGCTCAGGTTCTTGGTGACGATCGGGTTGACCGACATCGGTGAATTGGTGCCGACGAAGATCGAGTAGCCGTCGGCCGGCGACTGCTTGACAGTCATTGCGGCCAGCGCGCCACTGGCACCCGGTCGATTTTCCACCGTCACCGGCTGGCCCAGCGAGCGTGACATGTGCTCGGCCACCGCGCGGGCCGAGCTGTCGGCCCCGCTGCCGGCGGTAAACGGCACATACATGCGGATGGGCTTGGTGGGAAAGTCCGTGCCCTGGGCGTGCAAGGGGCTGCTCAGTGTGGTCAGCAGGGCGGCCAGCAGGGCAGGGGTGCTCAGGCAGATCTTGCGGCGCATCTCGGTCTCCTTGGGTCGGTCAGGGGCAACGCCCCGGCGCTCAGGGCGAGCGCATGCAGCGTGCGCCGGCCGACGGACAGTGTGCGAGTCATCAATGGTCTCCCTCGCTCCTTCGAGCGTGGGATGACGGTACCGCATGCGCGAGTCGCCGCCAAACCCCCCCGGTCACTGCCCGGTCCGATTCCGCAGGAAGGTGACGTGTGGCGACACGTGTTGATCGCCGCTCAGGCGTTCTGTCTGAGTACCACAGCACGAATCGCCCAGGTCACCAGGCTATAGACGATGGCCGTCACGATGGCCCAGCCAAAGCCGGTGATCTGGAATCCCTGCAGGGCATACGACGCCAGCCAGAACAGGAATCCGTTGATCACGATGGTGAACAGGCCCAGGGTCAGCACATTGATGGGCAGCGTGAGCAGCACCAGCAAGGGCTTGAGGAACATGTTCAACAGACCGATGACCAGCGCGGCAATCAAGGCGCTGGGAAAATCGGTGACCTGCACCCCGGAGAGCAGCCGGGGCATCAGGAGCAGCACGCCGGCATTGATGAGCCAGCCGATGATCAGTTTCATGCGCCGCTCCGATGAGTGCCGGCAAGGGTCACTTGATCAGCGTGACCGGAATCTCGGCCATCGCGATCACGCGCGTGGCCACCGAGCCGATCAGCAGGTCGCTGAGTGCCGAGCGGCCCTTGGAACCGAGCACGATCAGATCGACGGCGCGCTCGCTGGCGACTTTCACGATCGCCTGGGCCACTTGGCCGCGGGCGAAGGTGCTCTCGAAGGGCAGGGGCGATTTTTCCGCCAGCGCGATGGCCTCGGCCAGTTCGCTCCTGGACAGGTCGTCCAGATAGTCGTTGACCGCTTCCTTGCCGACGAACTGGCTGGCGCCGCGCAGCGAAATGTCGTCATGCGCATTGACCAGGACCAGCGAACTGGGCTCGGTCATCTTGCCGGCCAGTGCGATGGCGTAATTCAGGGCCCGGATCGAGTTTTCCGAACCATCGATTGCGACGAGGATCTTCATCGTGTGCTCCGTGAGCGTGCGAGCCGAGGA
>JBILSK010000551.1:0-2584 GCA_044372165.1 Burkholderiaceae bacterium
GCAGCGCCTCGGCAGACGGTGCAGGGGTGGCCATCGTGGTCTCCATGAGCGAGCCCTCTTGGGGGCGACGTCTGACTATGCACCGCCGAGCGGTCCTTGCGCGTGCCGGTGAACCAGATATCACGAGGGTGATAATTCGGATCGGCCTGTCTGCGGGTACGGTCAGAATGAGGGCTTCGCGTCCGGAGTCCTGTTCCATGAGCCTGCCTTCAGCACCCTCGCGCCCCTTGCCCTACGAGGGCCTGCGGGTGGTCGAGTTCACTCACATGGTCATGGGCCCGACCTGCGGCATGGTTCTCGCCGACCTGGGGGCCGAGGTGATCAAGATCGAGCCGATTGCCGGCGACAACACGCGCCGCCTGCTGGGGGGCGGAGCCGGCTTCTATCCGCTCTTCAATCGCAACAAGAAGAGCGTGTCGGTCGACATCAACGATCCGCGCGGCCGCGAGTTCCTGCTGCGGCTGGTCGGGACTGCCGACGTCTTCAGCGAGAACTTCAAGCCGGGCTCGCTCGATCGCCACGGCTTCGGTTGGCCGGCCCTGTCGGCACTCAATCCGCGCCTGGTCTACGTCTCGCACAAGGGCTTCCTGCCCGGCCCCTATGACCACCGGACCGCCCTGGACGAGGTGGTGCAGATGATGGGCGGGCTGGCCTACATGACCGGCCCGGCGGGTCGGCCCCTGCGGGCGGGCACCAGCGTCAACGACATCATGGGGGGCATGTTCGGTGCCATCGGCGTGATGGCTGCGCTCGCCCAGCGCGACAAGACCGGTCTGGGCCAGCAGGTCCAGAGTGCGCTCTTCGAGAACAACGTGTTCCTGGTGGCGCAGAGCATGATGCAGTACGCGGTGACCGGCGTGCCGGTGCAGCCGATGCCCGAGCGCAAGTCCTCGGCCTGGGGCATCTACGATGTCTTCACCGTGCGCGACGGTGCGCAGATCTTTCTGGCCGCGGTGTCCGATACGCAATGGGAGATCTTCTGCCGCGCGTTCGGCTATGCGGACCTCTTCGCCGATGAGCGTCTGCGCACCAACAACCTGCGCGTGAAGGCGCGCGACTGGATGCTGCCTTTGCTGCGTGAACGCCTGGCCATGATGCCGGTCAACGAAATCGTCGAGATCTTCGAGCGCGAGGCACTGCCCTTTGCCCCCATCACCCGGCCGGAAGAGCTGTTCGACGACCCGCACCTCAACGCCACCGGGGGACTGTCGCCGATGACCATTCCAGCCGATGGCAGCGCTGCCGGCCACGAGATCCAGACCAAGGCCGCGCTGTTGCCGATCGCCCTGGATGGCCAGCGTCTGGCGCTGCGCACGCCGCCACCGCGCCTGGGCGAGCACACCGCCGCCCTGATGCGCAGTGTCGGCTACGACGACAGCACCATCGCGGCACTGGCGAAGGCCGGTGTGGTGCGATGCCTGGACGGAACGCTTCGCGATGACGACTGATCTGCCCCGCCTCCATGTCGAGGTGCACGACGGCGCACCGGGCCCGCATGTCTTCATGGTTCACGGCATGCTCTCGAGCCGGCGACAGTGGGACCTCAACCTGGCTGCCATCGCGCAGATCGGACGTCCCGTGGTTTTCGATCTCTGGGGCCATGGCCGCTCGCCTGCGCCCACCCAGGATGCCTGGTATGCCGTGCCCGCCATCCACGATCAGTTCGAGCAGGTCAGACGCGCCCTGGGCGCAGAACGGATCCTGTTGTGCGGGCAGTCGTTTGGCGCGGGCCTGACGCTCAGTTATGCCTTGCGTCACCCCGAACGGGTGATCGCGCAGGTCTTCACCAACTCCAATTCTGCGCTGTCCGCACCGACCCGCTTCGAGGTCAGCGGCGAGCGTCTTGCTTCGGTGCAAGCGCTGGAGCAGGGCGGCGAGGCCGGGCGTGCGGCCCTGCGCCGTCTGCCCATCCACCCGGCGCGCGCGCGGCGCCTGGCCCCCGAGATTCGCGAATTGCTGGCAAGCGAAGCGGACCAGGCCGATCCGCAAGGCATTGCGCGCCTGATGCGCCATGCCAGCCCGGCGGTTTCGGTCATCGATGCGCTGCCCGCGCTGGCCTGCCCGACCCTGCTGGTCAATGGCGCGCTGGAAAAATCGTTCCAGCCCTTGCGCGAGCGCTTGCCTGAGGTGCTGCCGGCGTGTCGCATCGTCGATCTGCCGGCTGGCCACGCGGTGAACATCGAGGCTGCGGCCGGCTTCAACCAGGCCGTGGTCGACTTCTTTCAAGCGGCCTTGCGGTGACGTCTCCGGTGCCCGTGGCGGCCAGCGGCAAGCTGGCCTCGGCCGAACGGGTGGTCGCCGCGACCTTCGCCAGCCAGTGCGCGGCGGCCTTCGGCTTTCTGGCCGTCGACATGCTGGCGCCGAGTCTGGCGGCCGAGACCGGGCTGAACAAGCGGGACTTCGCTTTCGGCAGCACCTTCGTGTTCCTGGGCGTGCTGCTCGCCAGTCCGCATGCCGGACGACTGATCGGGCAACTGGGGTCGGTACGCTTGATGGCGAGCACGATGATGGCGATGGCGGCGTTCATGCTGATCCTGCTGCATGGCAGCTGGAGCGCAACCATGCTCGCCTGCGCGGGTTTCGG
>JBILSK010000051.1:0-8605 GCA_044372165.1 Burkholderiaceae bacterium
GACCCCGGACAAGGTCACGCCGCTCAACTCGCAGACCACGGCCAGCGCGACAACGCATACGCCGACAACCAGCCGGCGCACCTTCATCGACACCCATTCCCGCTTGGCCATGACTGCGTCCGACCTGCTCAGGCGGGATGGTTACTGAAGTGGAACAGCGCATCGCCGATTTCCACCAGGTCGGCATGATCGAGCTCACGGGCCGTCAGGCCGATCGGCTCGCCATTGACGAGCGGGCAGCCCGGACCCTCCAGATGCGTCAGGAACCAGGCATGCCTGCGCCAGCTGAGCGCGGCCAGTTGCCCCCTGCCACCCGGAACAGCCACGACGGCTCGGTCCAGATCGACCGCATCGCCTGCACCCACCCCCAGCAGCCCGACCAGCGAAGCGGGACGCATCGACTCGAAGGGCTGCGGTACGCTTGCCTGCAGCACGACCGTGAGGGAATACAGGCCGATGTCGATGCGATCGCCATCGATCAGCACCCGCTCGCGCACCGCCTCGCCATTGACCCGCGTGCCATTGCTGCTGCCTCGATCGCGCAGTCGGGTGACACCGGCACGGTGGCGCAGTTCAGCATGCTCGCCCGACACCGTCAGGTCATCGAGCACCAGGTCATTGCCAGGGCGCCGTCCGATGGTCAGGCGCGCCCCGCTCATCTCGATCTGTCGATCACACAGCGAAGGCCCGTTGACCTGCAGGCAAAAACGAACGGCGTGGGTCCGGGAAACCATGACCATGCAGGCGCCGATCAGACCGGTTCAGCCAATGACGGACCGCCCCCGGCCAGCAGCACGGTCACGTTGTCCTGGCACCCTGCCCGCAGCGCCGCCTCGACCAGGTCGTGCACCGCGCGCGCCGCCGCGTCGGCCGCCGGTGCGGCACCGGACACGGCGCGGAGCAGGCAGTCGCGCAGGCGGTCATCGTCCAGCGCATCCGTCAGTCCATCGGAGCACAGCAGCACGCGGTCGCCTTCACGCCAGCGCACATGACTCAGTTGCACCTGGGGTGGCCTCCCCCGCAGTCCGACCGCTCGCGTGAGGCAGGCCCGCGCGATGATGCGGCGCGCCTGGGCCAGGCTGATCTCGCCGGCATCCAGCATCTGCTGGGCCACCGAGTGATCGGTGGTCACCTGGGTGAGCGTGCCCTCGCGCAGCAGATAGGCTCGGGAATCGCCCACATGGGCAATGGAAAGCAGATCGTGGTCGATCACTGCGACCACCAGGGTGGTGCCCATGCCGAGACAGTCCGGGCGAGCTGCGGCGACGATGCGGGTATGCGCACCCTGGACCGCGCGGCACAATGCGTCGTCGATCGCCGCGCCGGTGCGTCGTGCCAGCCTCAGCGATTCAAGCGTCGAGGTGACCGCGATATCGGCTGCCAGTTCGCCGGCCCCCGATCCACCCATGCCATCGGCCAGGACGAACAGGCCATGGCGCGCATCGGCGCCGCATCGGTCTTCGTTGCAGGAATGCAGTGGCCCGGAATCGGAGTGTGCCGCCCAGGGCAGGCCGATCGGGTCGCGAGCATACGGCGAGATCGACGATCTCGCCGCATGCACACGCTCCTCGGTCCGGACATTGGCCATGTCCGGGATTCTGTCGCTGCCCCCGCCGCGCTTGGGCGGGGGCTGAACGAACGGGGCGCCTAGTCCGCCCGACGGTTCAGCCAGCCGCCTTCTCGACCACCCAGGCCGAAATGGCCGGATCGCTCACCGGAACCGATGGCAATCGCCCGCGCCTAGATGGCGGATTTCAGCAACCGACCCATTTCAGAAGGGTTCTTGGTGACCTTGATCCCGCATGCAGCCATCACCTCGAGCTTCTCCTGGGCTGTGCCCTTGCCACCGGAGATGATCGCACCCGCGTGTCCCATGCGCTTGCCGGGCGGGGCCGTGACACCTGCAATGAAACCGACCACCGGCTTCTTCATGTTGTCGCGAATCCAGAGTGCCGCGGTTTCCTCGTCGGAGCCGCCGATCTCGCCGATCATCACGACCGCATCGGTCTCGGGATCATCGTTGAACATGCGCATCACATCGATGTGCTTCAGGCCATTGACCGGGTCGCCGCCGATGCCCACCGCAGACGATTGACCCAGGCCCAGTTCGGTGAGTTGCCCGACCGCTTCGTAGGTCAGGGTCCCCGAGCGCGACACCACGCCAATGCGACCCTTGCGGTGAATATGCCCCGGCATGATCCCGATCTTGATCTCGTCGGGCGTGATCACGCCCGGGCAGTTCGGCCCGAGCAGGACGGTGCGGCGCTTTTCCTTGCGCATGCGATCGCGGACTTCGATCATGTCGCGCACCGGAATGCCCTCGGTGATGCAGACCACGAGGTCCAGATCAGCCTCGACCGCCTCCCAGATGGCGGCCGCAGCACCTGCCGGCGGCACATAAACCACCGATGCGTTCGCACCGGTTTGCGCCTTGGCGTCCTTCACCGAGGCAAAGATCGGGATGCCTTCGAAATCCTCGCCTGCCTTCTTGGGATTGACACCCGCGACGAAGCAGTTCTTGCCGTTGGCGTAGTCCCGGCACATGCGGGTGTGAAACTGCCCGGTCTTGCCGGTGATGCCCTGCGTGATGACCTTGGTGTGCTTGTTGACCAGGATCGACATGGTGATTCGCTCCGATGGCGGGTTAGCGCGCGGCCGCCGCAGCGGCGACGACCTTTTCGGCGGCCTCTGCCATGGAATCGGCAGAGATGATGGGCAGCCCAGAATCGGCCAGAAGCTTCTTGCCGAGGTCCTCGTTCGTGCCCTTCATGCGCACGACCAGAGGCACTTTCAGCCCGACTGCACGAGACGCGGTGATCACGCCCTCGGCGATGGTGTCGCACTTCATGATGCCGCCGAAGATGTTGACCAGAATGGCCTTCAGTTCGGGGTTGCGAAGCATGATCTTGAATGCCTCGGTCACCTTCTCAGCGGTAGCACCGCCGCCGACATCCAGAAAATTGGCCGGTTCGCCGCCGAACAGCTTGATCGTATCCATGGTGGCCATGGCAAGACCGGCGCCATTGACCAGACAGCCGATGTTGCCGTCGAGCTGGATGTAGGCGAGGTCGAATTTCGAGGCCTCGATTTCCGCCGGATCTTCTTCGTCGAGGTCGCGCAGTTCGACGATCTCGGGATGACGGAACAGCGCGTTCGAATCGAAGTTCAGCTTCGCGTCCAGGGCGATCACATCGCCGCTTCCGGTCAGGATCAGCGGATTGATCTCGGCGAGGCTGGCATCGGTCTCCCAGAAGGCCTTGACCAGCGACTGGAAGACGGCGCGCGCCTGAGCCACCGATGCGTCCGGGATACCGATCTTGCGAGCCAGCTCATCGGCCTGTGCGTCGGACAGCCCCGCGGCCGGGTCGACCGAGACCTTGTGAATCTTCTCGGGGGTCTTTTCAGCGACCTCCTCGATGTCCATGCCGCCTTCACTCGAGGCCATCACGGTCACCTGCTGGGTGACGCGGTCGACCACCAGACCGACATACAGCTCGGTGCGGATATCGGCGCCCTCTTCAATCAGCAGGCGACGTACCTTCTGGCCCGCTGGCCCGGTCTGATGGGTCACCAGCTGCATGCCGAGGATCTGCTTGGCGTAGTCGCGGACCTCATCCAGCGACTTGGCGACCTTCACGCCACCGCCCTTGCCGCGACCCCCTGCGTGGATCTGAGCCTTGACGACCCAGACCTTGCCACCCAGTGCCTGAGCCGCCTTGACGGCATCATCGACCGAGAAGCAGGGTATGCCGCGAGGGACTCGAACGCCGTAGCGTTTGAGGAGTTCTTTCCCCTGGTATTCATGAATTTTCATCGGCGTCCTCGAAAGTTCAATGGCGGCCTGGAATGCCGTTCGGTGCGACACCCTTGGTGGGCCTCGAACCATCGGCTTTCCGCCTGCATTCGTCCGGACATCGGACACGAAACCCGTGCGTGCCTGCAGCCATCACCCGGGCAGTTCAACATTCCGGCTTGGCACGCAGACGACCCGCCCCCGGGGACGGGGCCCTGGCTGACGGGTATGGGGAATGCGCGAACGCCTGAGCGGTGACCTTGGGGACCACCCCGGCTGGAATGCCGCGAGGGTGAACGTGTCTCCCGCGCAGGCGCGCACTCTAACACAGGGACATTTTCCGGAACGCCGCGGACAGAGCGGGTTTCGAGGTCATTCGACTACTCGCCGTCGAGATCTTCGCGCCCCCAAACGGACTCGGACACACCGACTTCCGCATCCTCGGATACGCCGTGCTTCAGGACCCACCCAATGGCGTCCGAGGTGAACCCCCGTTGGGCCAAAAAACGATGCTGACGGGCCCGCTCGGTTGCATCTTGAGGCGGTCCGCCAAAGCGGCGCAGCCATGCCTCGCGGGCGCGCGCCCGCTCCGATCCGCGCAAAGCCTCGATGACCGGCGCGCTGACCGAGGCGTCGAGCTTGTGCGTCTGGAGTTCCTGCTGAATACGACGCAGCCCGAACCGGGAGCTGCGTCGATGTGCCAGACTTTCCGCGAAGCGCTGATCACTCAGCAGCCCCCGGCGCTCGAGATCGTCGAGGACAGTCTGCAGCGCGTCGGGGGATTCAGCATGAGCCTTGAGCTTGCGAGCAAGCTCAAGGCGGCTGTGTTCCCGCTGAGTGAGCAGGCGCAGTGCACGCCCGATCAGAGAAGGTCCGATGCCGCGCTTGGACAGGGACACAGATTGATCATCCGGAGCAGGCAGACCGGGAGGCGCTGGATCAGGCCGCCTCGGCGCCCTTGCCACCCTCAGCGCCCTTGCCACCCTCGATGACCTTCAGACCACGGGGCCTCACACCAAAGTGCTCCCTGACCTTGTTTTCGATGTCGAGCGCGGTTTCCGGGTGCTCGCGCAGGTACTCGCGGGCATTGTCCTTGCCCTGGCCGATTCGTTCTCCCTGATAGCTGTACCAGGACCCACTCTTTTCAACCACATTCGCGTTAGCGCCGAGGTCGAGGATCTCGCCTTCACGGGAGATGCCCTCGCCGTAGAGGATGTCGAACTCCGCAGCACGGAAGGGCGGCGCCACCTTGTTCTTGACCACCTTGACCTTGGTTTCGTTGCCGATCACCTCGTCGCCCTTCTTGATGGAACCGGTCCGACGGATGTCCAGCCGCACCGAGGCGTAAAACTTGAGTGCATTGCCGCCGGTGGTGGTTTCGGGGTTGCCGAACATCACGCCGATTTTCATCCGGATCTGGTTGATGAAAATGACCAGGCAATTGGTCCGCTTGATCGTGGCGGTCAGCTTGCGAAGGGCTTGCGACATCAGGCGAGCCTGCAGACCCGGCAGGGAGTCGCCCATCTCGCCTTCGATCTCGGCCTTGGGCGTGAGCGCAGCCACCGAGTCGATGACGATCATGTCGACCGAGCCCGACCGGACCAGGGCGTCGGCGATTTCCAGAGCCTGCTCGCCGGTATCGGGCTGAGAAATCAGCAGGTCTTCAAGATGAACGCCCAGCTTGGAGGCGTACTGGACGTCCAGTGCGTGCTCAGCGTCAATGAAGGCACAGGTGCCCCCGACCTTCTGCATTTCTGCAATCACCTGCAGGGTCAGCGTGGTCTTGCCCGACGATTCCGGGCCGTAGATTTCGACCACCCGACCGCGGGGCAAGCCGCCCACCCCGAGGGCGATGTCCAGGCCCAGCGAACCGGTGGACACCACCTGGATGTCCTCGGCCACTTCGGCGTCGGACAGTTTCATGACTGACCCTTTGCCGAACTGCTTTTCGATCTGCGCGAGCGCTGCGGCAAGCGCCTTGGCCTTTTCGGCCTTGGATTTGGAGTCGTCCATGGGGTGTCCTGTGTTTGGGGGGTGAAGCGATGGGTTGATTATGTCAGCAAAGTACTGTTCATTCAAACAGTCTTTTGGCCTAAGTCATTCGGCCAGAGGTCGTGCGTCGCGGACGCCGCCCGGGTGCTGGTGCTCAGGCAACCGGGGGCCGATCGGCCCACTCCAGACGTACGCCTCGCGCCGCTTCAGCCAGGGCGTGGCACGCCGCCTGCCTGCGCACCGCCGCACGGTCGCCGTCGAAGCGCACCGTGGTCGTCCATGATCGGGGCGTGGAGGTGGATGCATCGCGGATCGCCCAGCCAAAGCAGACCGTGCCCACCGGTTTGCCCGGGGTGGCACCGGAGGGTCCGGCAATCCCGGTGATCGCCATGGCCAGGCCGCTGGCGGAGTGCGCCAGGGCGCCCAGTGCCATCTCTTGAGCCACCGGTTCGCTCACCGCGCCATGGTGCTGCAGCGCCTGCGTCGATACGCCCAGCATGTCCTGCTTGGCCTCATTGCTGTAGGTGACAAATCCGCGATCGAACCAGGCAGAAGATCCCGCCGTCTCGGTCAGGGCGCGCGCCACCAGCCCCCCGGTGCAGGACTCGGCGGTGCAGACCATCACCCCCAGGGACAGCAACAGCCGGCCGAGCGACTCGGCCTGGGCGATCACGACGTCCTCGGACGTCGCCACAGGGAAGGAGGAAGGGTTCGTCATGAGCGCCAGGCCATCCACAGGGAGCATGCCAGCAGCGTGAAGAACGCTGCGATCAGGTCGTCCAGCATCACCCCGAATCCGCCCTTCACCGTTCGATCGATGAAGCGGATGGGCGGTGGCTTGACGACATCGAAGAATCGGAACACGACAAAGGCCGCGAACTGCGATGCCAGCCCTGCAGGCACCATCACCAGCACCAGCCAGAAGGCGATGACTTCGTCCCAGACCATCCCGCTGTGGTCCGGCACGCCCAGGTCGCGCCCGGTCCGTTCGCACGCCACGCAACCCAACGCAAAGCCTGTCACCAGCAGCCCCCACCAGGCGGCGGTCGAGAGCCAGGGGTCGAGCAGCAGAAAAGCTGCCCACGCCCACAGGGTGCCGACTGTGCCCGGTGCAGTGGGCGACAGACCGGCACCAAAACCCAGCGCAACCCAGCGCGACAGGCGCCCTCGCATGAACGCGAAATCGAGTCGGACGGGTGCACGCGGGCCGGCCACCGGCTCGGCCTGCACGCGCTCGACGCGGCTAGCGGAAGTGGTCGAAGGATCGGGCATCGAAGGCAAGCTCCAGGCCATTGGCATCGAGAAGTCGCAGACCAGCGATGGGCTCGATCCGGCCGATTCGGGACAGCGCCAGACCCAGTCGGGCCGACAGGGCCATGATCGGCTCGCGGGCCGACACCGGCGCGCAGAACAACAGTTCGTAGTCGTCGCCGCCGGCCAGGGCCAGCGCACGACGGCGCTCGTCGGAGACCGCGTCGAGCACCGGATGACAGGGAATACGCGGCCACTCCAGGCGGGCACCCAGCGGCCCCGGGCCGGTGCCCGCAGAGCGGTCGAGAATGTGCTGCAGATCACCTGCCAGCCCGTCGGACAGGTCGATCGCGGCACCGGCCAGCCCTCTGAGCGCCTGTCCAAGCGCCAACCTGGGTTGGGGCCGCTCCAGGCAGGCGATTGCTTGCGCGCGGTGGCCGGCATCGGCCGGGACCAGCCCCTCGGATCGGTCGGCCACCGCCCACGCTGCGGCGCCCAGCGTGCCGGAGACCCAGATGTCGTCGCCCACCCGAGCTCGGTCGCGGCGCAGGGCCTCCGCAGGCGGCACCTCGCCAAACACGGTGATGCACAGGTTCAAGGGTCCGCGGGTGGTGTCCCCGCCCACCAGCTCGCATCCGCTGGCATCAGCCAGTGCGAACAAGCCTCGGGCGAAGCCTTCGAGCCAGGCCTCGTCAACCTCCGGCAAGGCCAGCGCCAGGGTGAAGCCCAGCGGACGCGCGCCCATCGCGGCCAGGTCCGACAAGTTCACCGCCAGGGCCTTGTGGCCCAGAGATTCGGGGTCGACGTCGGGAAAGAAATGTCGACCGGCGACCAGCATGTCGGTCGACACCGCAAGGGCCCCGGCAGCCGGCGCCAGGAGGGCGCAGTCGTCGCCCACGCCCAACACGGCGGTCCCTGCGCGGCCGGGACGCTCGAAGAAGCGTCGGATCAGGTCGAATTCACCCAGCGCAGCCACGCTCGTGCTCTCGCGCGGGTCAAGGTGCCGCTCAGCGCGGCCGAAACTCGGTCGCGCGAGCCCGGGAGGCCACCTTGTCGAGCACCCCGTTGACGAACTTGTAGCCGTCCGTCCCACCGAAGGTCTTGGCCAGCTCGACCGCCTCGTTGATCACCACGCGATAGGGAATTTCGAGATGACGGGTGAGCTCGAAGGCGCCGATCAGCAGGGCCGAGTGCTCGACCGGTGACAACTCGGCCACCGAGCGGTCAAGGTGCGGCGAGATCTGCCCATGGAGCACCTCGACATCACGGATGGCTCCGTGCAGCAACTCGGCGAAGTGCTCGCGGTCGATCTTGTCGACGTTCGGCGCGGTCGCGTAGAGATGGGCCTCGATTGCGCCCGCATCCTCGCGAGACACCAGCCACTGATACAGACCCTGCATGGCCAGCTCCCTTGAGCGCCGACGGGCGCTCTTGGGAGGCGTCCGCTCGGACGGGTGGGCGGCACCAGAGGGCCGATCGGTTGCGGTCATCGCGTGCGCGTCACTCGTCGTCTTCGTCGTCATCGGCACCCAGGGCGCCCAGGGACGCCGAGAGGTTGGCCATTTCGAT
>JBILSK010000552.1:0-2582 GCA_044372165.1 Burkholderiaceae bacterium
ATGGCCGCCTGCAGTTCATCGAGGCGCGCCTCGCTTTGCGGATGGCGAAAGATGGCCTGGGCGAAGTCGCGCAGCGTGGCCTCGCGTGCGGTCTCCAGTTGCTCTCGAAACGCCTTGATGCCTTCATTGCTGCCGGCCGGACCTTCTCCCAGCGAACTGTCGACCAGCACCAGCGCGGCCAGCCGACTGTCGCCCCATCGGGACAACCCGTGGAGCATCTCGATGCCGGCCAGCGACCAGGCGACCACGATGGGCGCCCGTTTGAGACGCCCCAGACACTCGAACAGGTCCTTGGCGCGCCGGTTGGCGTCATACCCCGACTCGGCGATCTGGGATTCGCCCTGTCCGCGCGGGTCCAGTGCCCAGACCCGGCGGCTGGCGGCAAAGAATTCGATCTGCGGGCGAAAGAGCTCGGCGGGCATGCACCAGCCGGGCAGAAACAGGAAAGGTGGCAGGGCAGAAGGCTTGCCCGCACTGATCAGCGACAAGCTGATGCCATCGGAGGTGACGACGGGGCGGCGGGTGATCATCGTCGCGGGGTTCGATGCGCGGGCGGAGCCGCGTGCTGCGGGGGGGGCGGTGCTGGCCGCAGCAGGGCGTGTCCCTGCGGCCAGACCCAGCGCCAGCGCACTGCTGCCGGCCAATGTCCGGGCACTGGCGCGCAGGGCCTCGCGGCGCAGTGGGGCCTCGAGCGGCAAGGCAGGACCCGGGTTCATCGGTCTGCCCTGCGCAGTACGCCTGCGACTCAGGACTTGCGCCGGGCAAGCATCAAGCCCGACTTGCCGCTGCGACCGTGATAACCAAAGGGAAAGTCGATCGGCTTGACCTTGTCGCCGGCTTCCCGATACGCCACTTCCAGGTCCGGTTGGGTGGCATAGGTCATCGGCTTGATCGGGATCATGTACTGACCGTAGAGGTCCACGGTCATGCCGGCAGACTTCAGGAACCGCAGCGGAATGCCGGTGTCGTCCTGCACGATGATGTCCGCCGATTTCAGCAGCATGGTGCGGGTGCCGGCGAACTGATGGTCATGCAGCAGGTAGGAGGCCGACTTGATCAAGGCAGTGGCGGGCGTCGAGCCGCCCATGGCCATCTCGAGGAACTGCGGGTACCACTTCAGTTCCTTGTCGGTGGCGTCCAGGCCGTAATAGTCGAGGGTGCGGGTGGGGCCGCCAGGCCGGGCGAACTGGATGCGGGCACCGCTCAGCATGATGCGCGGGCGCGGAGGCATGCGCACGGCGACAGGCTTGGGGGCGCTGCCTGAAGGGCTGGCCGCGGCACCGTTGGCGGCAGCCGCAGCCGCAGCCGCAGCCGCAGCCGCAGTCGAGGCAGCGGGGCTTGCGGGCGCGCTTGCCGGGGCGTTGGCACCCGCCGTGGAGGCAGGGACAGCAGGCACCGCTGCGGTAGTTGCCGTACTCGATGCCGCTGACGAGGGGGCCGTCGTCGCAGCTGCCGCGGCCGCCGCGGTCGCGGTCGCGGTGCCGGCCGTGCCGGCCGTGCCTGCAGAGACCGGCTGCTCGCCCGGAGCGAGCGGCCTGGGCAGCGGCGTGGTGTAACGGGTGGTCAGCTCCGGGAAGGGGTCGATCGGTTCGATCGACAGGATCCGGTTGCCGGTGAGCGCCATCATCAGCGCGATCACGGGGATGGTGCCCCGGATCTGCGGCGTCGACAGCTGCTTGGTCATGTACGACGTGATGAAGTAGTTGCGCTCGAAGATGTCCGACAAGGCATGACGCACATCGGCCAGCATGCGGGCGAACTGCGGGCCATCCAGCTTGGCGATGTCGGGCAGGGTGCCGGCCCGCTCCAGGCTGAAGAACACCAGCCTGGGGTGGGTCGGAAAGAGGGCGTCCGCGTTGAGAAAGTCCGGACCCGAGAATGGGTAGAGCAGGGTGCGGCGCGCCGCATCAGGGACCTTCAGTTCGGCGTCGCGCCAGGTCCGCATCGAATCCAGACGGCGGTTGACCTCGGCCCACCGGGCCTGGGACCACTCCCGGTGTTCCTGCCACTCCGGCGAGGCCACCAGGCGATCGACCACCGGATGCCCGGGCTGGGGCGTCACGCCGGCCAGCACCTGAGCGACAGTATTCGGCGGAATCGGTGCCGTGGCCGACAGGGGCGCAGCGAGCGCGGGCGCGGGCGCCGCCGGGGTGGCGCTGCTTTGCGCATGGGCAGCCCGCAGCGGCAGCAGGGGCAGGAACACGATGCCCAGCAGGGCGAGGAAGTGACGTTGCATCGAAAAGATGGGGTCATGCAGCAAAGGCCGCATTGTGCACCGGGATGGAACGCGCCCGGCGCGCGTTGCAGGCGGAAAGCGATAACCTGACTCGCCCGCCTTGATCCTGGGCGCTGCCGGGATCAAGGTCCGAGGCCAGGATTCAGCCGACGTTCATCGACGACTTGAGCGCCGCGATCATGGCCGTCTCGGCCTCGCTCACGCGCACACCGCCAAAGCCGAGGAATCCGCCTTCACTGGCTGCCTCGGAGACCTTGGTTGCGATGCCGCCCACCCAATCCACATAGGCAGGCGCATCGGCGGGGGCCTTGGCCTTGAGCGCATGAACCGCGATGCCCAGCTGCTC
>JBILSK010000553.1:0-2581 GCA_044372165.1 Burkholderiaceae bacterium
CCACGGCCTGGGCCAGGCCGAGCGCGAACTGCCGCGCCCGCCCTTCTGGAAATCCCTGCGTGAAGCGTCCTGGGGTCTGGCCGCACCGGTGCTGATCCTGGGCGGCATGCGCCTGGGCTGGTTCACGCCCACCGAAGCCGCCGTGGTGGCCGTGGTCTACGGCCTGTTCGTGGGCATCGTGATTCACCGCTCGATCGGCCTGCGCGACCTGTGGGACATCTTCCGCGAGGCCGCCGAAGTGTCGGCGGTGATCATGCTGGTGCTGGGCCTGGCCGCGATCTTCGCCTACTCGGTGGCCACGCTGGGCCTGGCCGATCCCCTGGTCAATGCGATCCGCGACTCGGGCCTGGGCAGCACCGGCGTGCTGGTGCTGCTGGCGATCCTGATGCTGATCGTCGGAATGTTCCTCGATGGCGTGTCGATCTTCCTGATCTTCCTGCCGCTCTTCATTCCCCTGATGCGCCTGTTCAACTGGGATCCGGTGTGGTTCGGCGTGCTGATGACCATGCTGATCGCGATCGGCCAGTTCACCCCACCGATGGCCGTGAACCTGCTGGTGGCCTGCCGCCTCGCCGGGGTGCGCATCGAGCAGACCGTGCCCTGGGTGGGCTGGCTGGTGGCGTTCTTCCTGGCTGCAGCGGGGCTGGTGGCGGCCGTGCCGGAGATCGCCCTGTGGCTGCCACGCGCGCTCGGCTACTGACATCGCCGGGGCGTTCGCCGCAAAACCGCTGGCAGCCGCCCCAATTTTGGTTATCCTCGCACCGCCTCAGACCGGTTCACCTTTCAGACTCGATCCGGCACGCAACCAGGAGACTCTCATGCAACGTCGCGACATCCTCAAATCCACGGCCACCGGCGCCGTCCTCGGCTTTCCCGCCATCCTCAAGGCACAGCAGCAATACAAGGCCGAATACAAGATGTCGACCGTGGTCGGCCCCGCCTTTGCCTGGGGCAAGGCCGGCGAGACCTTTTGCAACCTGGTGCGCGAGCGCACCAACGGCCGCATCAACATGAAGCAGTACCCGGGCTCCAGCCTGGTGCAGGGTCAGCAGGACCGTGAATTCGCCGCCATGCGCCAGGGCATCATCGACGTGCTGTGCGGCGCGCCGATCAACTGGTCGGGCACCGTGCGCGAGTGCGGCATCTTCGCCATGCCCTTCCTGATGCCCAACCACAAGGCCTATGACGCGGTCATGGCCTCGGACCCGGTGCAAAAGGACTTCTTCGACATCATCCGCAAGGCCGGCGCCGAGCCGCTCGCCATCGGCGAGACCGGCTATCGCCAGCTGTCCAACAGCAAGCGCGCCGTGCGCCGTCCGGAAGACCTCAAGGGCCTGAAGATCCGCACGGTGGCCAGCCCCATGTACCAGGAAATCATGACCGGCATGGGCGCCAACCCGACCGCCATGAGCTGGGCCGACGCGCAACCCGCGATGGCCTCGGGCGCAGTGGATGGCCAGGAAAACCCGCTGGAGCTCTTCATGGCCGGCAAGGTGCACACCCTGGGCCAGAAGTTCGTGACCAAGTGGAACTACTCGAACGACATCCTGCTGTTCGCGATCGCCAACCCGATCTGGAACACCTGGACGCCGCAGGACCAGAAGATCGTGCGCGAGGCTGCCCGCGACGCCGCCGTACAGAACATCAAGACCGTGCGCGAGATCTATGCCACCGACGTGGAAAGGGTCCGTGCCCTGGGCGTCGATGTGGTGGTGCCCACACCGGCCGAGATGGAAGCCTGGACGATCGCCTGCCGTCGCCCCTTTGCACGCTGGAAGGCGCAGCTGGGCGCGCCGCTGGTGAGCAAGATCGAAGAGGTGGTCGCGCGTTCGCAGGGCAAGGCCTGATCGTCTCTGCACCCATGCCTCGCCACGCCGCCAAGACTGCCGCGCCGCGCCCGGCCCTGCCCCAGAGCAAGGCCCAGGCCCAGGTCCAAGCCGGAAAGCCCGACCTCCTGCTGGACGGGTTGATCGACCTGGTGGCGCTGCTCACGCAGCCCCTGCGCGATGACCCCTCGGCGACCCGGGTGGGTCTGCGCGAGTGGCGCACCATGACGGCGCTGGCGGGCCATCCGGCCTCCAGCGCCAGCGAGCTTGCTCGGGCCAGTGGCCTGGACAAGATGAGCGTGTCACGCGCCCTGGCGGCCCTGGAACGAGCGGGTCAGGTGGTGCGCCGCACCGACCCGACCGACGCGCGTCGCGCGCTGGTCTCGCTCACGCCGGCCGGCCGCAGGCGCATCGAGGCGCTGCGGCGGCGACTGCAGGCGCGCGAAGCGCTTGCCACCGCCGAGATGTCATCCACCGATCAAGCCCGATTGACGCGGCTGCTGGCTGCCGCAAGCACGGCGCTGCACGCCAGCGACTGATCCCCCGCAGACAGCGCGCTGCTCGGTCGCGCCCCGCTCAGGCTCAGCGAGAACCCGTGCCGCCCGAGGCCCGAGCCCGATGCAGGGCCGCATCAGCCAGCCGCACTAATGACTCCAGCCGCCTGGACTGACCAGACAGCTGGTTCGAGCAGGCCGAACCGATGGTGCAGCTGAGCTGCCATTCCTTGCCCGCAATCGACAGACGCATGCTGCGCA
>JBILSK010000052.1:0-8590 GCA_044372165.1 Burkholderiaceae bacterium
CACGGTCGATCTCACGGCGCGCTACGGCCTGAGCGACCGATTCGGCGTCGATCTTCAGGTGCCCTACGTCTACCGTGACAATCTCTTCCTGTCCGGCGGCACCTCGAACAACCCGGCCCAGATCACCGAAGCCACAGTGCAGAGTCAGGGTGTCGGTGACGTCACGGCCGGGGTGAGCTGGCAGATCGGGCGCGAGTCGCGCGGTTGGGCCGATATCGTTGCGTCCGCCCGGGTGCGATTCCCGACGGGAGACCACCCCTTCGGCATCAAGACCGTGGTCATCAACGATGCCAACGGCGAGCCGACCAGCCTGAAGGTGCCGACACGTCTGCCCACCGGCACCGGTCTGTACGCCTACCAGATCGGCCTGTCGGTGCTCAAGACCTACGATCCGGTCGTGCTGTATGCCAACGTGGGCTACACCTTCAATGCCCAGGGCTCGTTCAGCGACATCAGCAATGGCGCCGGTGTGCCGGGCGACGTGAAGCTCGGCAACACGATGAGTCTGGGGGCGGGCATGGTGCTGGCCATGAACGACACCACCGCGTTCAGCGTGGGCTATTCGATGCTGGCCTCAGGCGCGACCAAGACTCGAGTCGAGGGTGCCGATTGGCAGCAGGTCAATGGCAGCCAGGGCAATGCCGCGGTCTTGAGTGTGGGTGTCACGCATTCGCTGACCCAGAAGCTGTCGATGATCACGTCGGTGGGCGTCGGTCTCACCAGCGATTCGCCGAACTACACGCTGAGCGTGCGTTTCCCCTACCGGTTCTGAACCTGCGCGCCCGATGCGGGCGCGCCGTTCATGTGGCCTCAAGCTCAGCGCTTGAGGCCGATCACCGATGAAATCGACCTCATCACGCTGTCCAGCACCATCGATCGAGCGGTGGTCGGTGCAAGCGTGAGCCGCAGGCTTGCATCGTTCTGCACCGCCTGCCCGTCGCTCGCAATCCGGATCGATTGCTTGATGCCGGGGGAGTCGATGTCCGTGCCCACGCGTTGACTGGCGGTGCCCACATTGGCTACGCGCAAGTCCACCTGCAGGCCGCCTTGAGCGACGCTGGCCGATGCCCGTGTTCCATTGGGCAAGGTGGCGGTGGCGATGCGTGCGTCGCTTGCGCCGGCCACGGCAGGGGACTCCTGGCTGTTGCCCAGCATGTCGACCTGCAAACGGTTGAACGCGGTATTTCTGTCGCCCGCCAGTTGCACGGCCTGCACCAGTCCGCCTGCCTGTCGGGTCGGATCGGTGCCGGTGATGCGTCGCGTCGAGTCGATGGACGACGTCGGTGGGATGGCTGTGGGCGAGCCGGTTCCGGGCGTGACCGAAGCCTGGGTGGAGATCCGCACCTCGCCCCGATTGAGTTCGGACGCATTGGCAGTGATGGCGGCGCTGGCGCTCAATTGCGTCCCGTCGGGTGTCTGCCAGATCGAGCGCAAATCGATGCCGATGGCCACCACTCCGGTCGGTCCGCTGTAGCGGCCGCGCAGCGTGTCCAGTTCGGCGTCGTCCATCGCCTCGACATGGCGGCTGCTTCCGAAGACGTCGTCGGGCCGAGCCCAGGCGGCGTTCGGTGCCAGCAGCGCACAGGCCGCAGCGACTGCAGCGGCCAGGATGGTGCGGCGAAAGAAGGGGATTGAATCGATGTGTGCCATCAGAAGAGGTCCAGCGACCGCAGGCCGAAATCCAGCGAGGCCTCGCGAATCTGCATGTTGAGCGTGTCGATCCGGCGCGCAAGAACCGGGGTGTCGATGCCTTTCACCAGGATCGAATTGGGGTCGGCGTTCGGGCCGGTGATGGCCAGCAGCACGCCTGACCACATGTCGACGAAATCCTCGAGTCGATAGGTTCGATGGCCGTAGGACGGGTCAGCAACATAGACCCGACCGTTTGCGGCGCGCTTGATGATCACGAAGTGTCGGTAGCCGTTGCGATCGATCAGCGTGATCGCGGGCACCTTGAGGTCGAACAAGCGGCCGACACCGACCTTGAAACCTCGCCCGCGCAGGCCGATCGAATCCACGTAGCGGCGCATGTCCAGCAGGGAAAAGCCGGAGGTGCGCACGACCTCGGGGTCGGCGAACTGCAGCATGCCGCGGATCACTTCCGCTTCATCGACCTCGCGCCCGAAGTGCTGCTTCAGGACGGTTGCGACCGCAGCCGCGCCGCAGCTGTAGTCGGTCTGCTGCAGGAAGACGCCCTTGACGCGCAAGGCCTTCATGGATTGCACCGGCTTGTTGAGGACAGGTCCGTCTTCACCAATGCGAATTTCGGCAATCGGTGGGCTGGCGGGCTGAGCCGGCGTCGGGGCTTGCGGTCCGCTGGCTTCGCCAGGCGCGGCCGATGACATGCCGCCCTGCGGCGTGTCCGGGGTGTCAGCGTGCGAGCCGTGCACGACGGGAACGTCGGCACCTGCATGTTGATTGGTGGCGGAGGCGGGTTTGAACAGCCCGACGAGGCCGCTGGCGCCGCGTGCGGCCGAACCCAGCAGACCCAGTGTGGTGCCGGTGATCGAATCCAGCACGCCGGCTGCGTGAGCACCGACCGGGGCTGCAGTGATCATCAAGGCCGCGATCAACGCAGCCCTGCGCGATGCAGGTCGGTCTGCTCGCAAGAGGCGATGGAGATCGGCAGTGGGCATGAAGGGAGCAATGGCCAGTTGGACAGATGCCCCAACGTAGCAATCGACCCATGGAAACGCCGCCCTTCGCCGACAGGCGGCCGAGGGCGGCGCATGCGTGACAGTGCTGGCACCGCACGCGAGAGCAGGTCGGACAGGCCGACCTCTCTGCGCTTGAACCCGCGATCAGCGACGGATGGGCGAGACGACCGAGACTGCCAGGGCGTTGGCCTGGGCATTGCCCACGCCGGCGGCCACGCTGACGCCGATGTTGCCGGTGGCGTAGGCCAGGGCGCCCGCCTTGATCATGGCGTTGTTGGCCGAGTCGGCACTGCGGTACTCGGAGCGACCACCGTTGTCACCAAACGACAGCGGCGCGATTGCGGCCTGGTTGTCGCTGGCGTTGCCGGACGAGCGCTGCTCGATCGTGGCACTGGCACGGCTCAGGTTGGTGCGAGCCGACTCGATCATGGCGAGCTGGTTCGACTGGGCGTTGCCGGCGCCGGCACTGATGTTGACGCCGATATTGCCCGAGGCGTTGGCCAGGGCGGCGTCCATCACGGCTTCGTTCGGCGAGCGCGACAGGTTGAACGTGAAGTTGGTCAGCGTGCTCTGAGTGGCATGGGTGCTGGCCGAGGCAAACACATCCGACGAATCGTTGCTCACGATCGAGGCGGCATTGCCTTGCAGGTTGCCGGCACCGGCCGTGACGTTGATGCCGATGTTGCCGTCGGCGCCATTGCCCGCATCGGTACCGATCCGGGCGGTGTTCGGGCTGTTGTCGGCATTGGCAGACAGGTTGCTGCTGGTGGCCTGGGAGGAGCTTGCCGACGCAGTGCCCTCGGCACTGAGGGAGCCCGAGCCGATCCATTCCATGCGCGAGGTGCTGCGGTCGTCACGCTCGGCATTCATGATCAGGTTGAACAGGGTCGAGTTGCCCACCGGATCGGCGGAGTCTTCGTCACTGGCCATGGCTGCATTGAAGGACACGAGCAGGGCGGCGGCGACAACGGTCTTCTTGAAAGTGATGTTCATGGTGGGTCCAGTCGAGAAAGCGAAAGTTCGGGTAGCGATCAGGTTCAGCCGGTGTCATCGAGAGGGCCATCGATGCTTCGGACAACCGAACATTTGCAGTATCTGTGCCAGGCCAGCAACCATGCGGGTCTCCAGTCCTGAGAGCCCTGAGGTGGCGACTTCTGGCGGACCGTTCGCAGCTGTCTGTCACGGCGTGGCGCGTGAAGAAAGTCACGCTATATCGGGGCGTCGCCCCTGCCGTGCGAGCAAAAAAAAGCGCCCCGAAGGGCGCGTCGTGCAGGGGCGGCCGCGGTGGCGGCGCGCCGGTTTGCACAGGCTTACTGCTTGGCGACCACCACCACCGACATGGCATTGACCTGGGCATTGCCGATCCCGGCGGCAATATTGACGCTGATGTTGCCGGTGGCGCCCGCCAGCGCGCCGGCCATGATGATGGCCGTGTTGGCCGAGTCGGCGTTGCGGTATTCCGCCCGACTCGTGCCGGTGTTGCCCGAGGTGTTCTGATCGATGACCGCCGAGGCGCGTCCGGCCCGGGTCAGGGGCGCTTCGATCATCGACAGCTGGTTGGTCTGCACGTTGCCGGCACCTGCGCTGATGTTCACGCCGATGTTGCCGACAGCGCCTGCCAGCGCCGCATCCATGATCGCCGAGTTGGGCGAATTGTCGAGGTTGACCGAGAAATTCGTCAGCGTGTTCTGCGACACGTTGGTGGTGGCCGAGGCGAAGACGTCGCTTGCCTCGGTGCTGACGATAGCCACGGCATTGCCCTGCAGATTGCCCACACCCGCCGTCACGTTGATGCCGATGTTGCCGTTGGCGTTCTTGCCGGCCTCGGACTCCAGCGTGGCAGTGTTGGGGCTGTTGCCCACATTGGCCGACCCGTTGCTGGTCGTGGCCTGGCTGCTCGAGGCCGAAGCGTTTGCCTCGGCCCCAAGGGTGCCACCCCCTGTCCACACCAGGTCCGAGACGCTCACATCGCTGCGTTCGGCGCTCATGGTGAGCATCGAGGTCGAGGTGTGCGACGAACCAGGGGCGGAGCCCCCGTCTTCGGCCTGAGCTACCCCGGCAACAAGTGCAAGGGCGAGGGCCAGGGCCGATTTCCGGGTGGTTGGGGTCTTCATGTGAGCCTTCCGATGGACGGTGTTGTGGAGAGATGTATCAGTGCTGATCGGTAAATATTACCTCTCAACGCATCGCTCCGACAACAGAAACCGACATCGAGTTGGCTTGGGCGTTGCCGACCCCTGCAGCCACGTTGGCCCCCATGTTGCCGGTTGCCCGGGCCAGCGCGCCGTACATGATGGTCGCCACGTTGGACGAATCGCCGCTGCGGAACTCGGAGCGGTTGTCACCGGTGTTGCCCAGGGTGCTCTGTTCGATCACCGCCGAGGCGCGGCTCACCTTGCTCTTGCCCGACTCGATCATCGACAGCTGGTTCGACTGGGTGTGACCGGTACCCGCACTGATGTTGACGCCGATGTTGCCCGACGCACCGGCCAGGGCCTCATCCATGATCGCCTCGTTGCTCGAGCGTTCCGAGCTGAAGGAGAAGTTGGTGAGGGTCGATTGCTTGGCAATCGTGCTGGAGGTTGCAAAGACATCGTTCGCATCGTTGCTCACGATCGCGGTCGAATTGCCCTGCAGGTTACCCGCACCGGCAGTCAAGTTGATGCCGATGTTGCCGTCGGCATTCTTGCCGGCGCCGGACTCCAGGGTCGCGGTGTTCGGGCTGTTGCCGGCGTTGGTCGAAATGTTCTGGGTGGTTGTCTGGTTGGTGCTGGTGGCAGCAGTGGACTCGCCGCCGACCACATCGTTGGCGGTCCAGGTCAGGTTGGTGACGCTCGTGTCGCTGCGTTCGGCCGACATCGCCAGGCTCGAGGAGAAGGTGTTGGCCACAACTTGCGGCTCGGGGGTCGGTGCCGGATCGGTGCCTTCAGCCATGACGGAACCGAAGGACAGGAGCAGGGCGGCGGCGATCAGGGATTTGCGGGGGGCGTTCATGGTGAGACTCCGGGGGAAAGGGGGGAAGAAAGGGAAACAGTGGATGAGTGAAGGGGGTTCACGCGGGGGCGTGAACGGTTGAATCGAGGCAAAGCAGTGCAACGGAGGAGGGGGCAAAAGTCATGATGGCGATGTCCTGGGCGATGGCGATTTCAGAGTGCACCTGGGTTGATCCAGGAGCGCAGCGAGACAATGTTGGCGGCCACGTTGCCGACTCCGGCGACCTGGTTGATCTGAACGATGCCGGTGGTGTTCGAGAAGGCACCGTCGCCGATCGACACGTCGCGTCGCCCGACGTAGGCGATGCCCGAGCTGCGTGCCGAGCCGGCGGTGGCATTGGCCAGCAGGTCATCGGTGGCCAGCGAGCCATCGGTGACGCCGACGGTCACGACGTTGCTCTGCCGATTCAGCTCACCGGCCGACTGATTGACCGAGATGGCGCCGGTGCTGCGACGAAACGAGTCGGACTCGATGAATGCCCGGGCATTGATTGCCTGGGAGGGGGCGTCGCCCTCGTGAATCGTCTGGGTGACCGAGATGGCCGAGGTCACGTCATCACCGACCGCAATGGCCATCGCGTTGGCCTGAAGATTGCGCTCGCCGGCCGAGACATTGATGGCAATGCGTCCCTGAGCCCGCGAAAAAGCATCCCATTCGATCGTGCTGCGGTCCTGTCGGGGCGCGATCGATTCGTCCGATTGCGCCTGGACTGTGGTCGATCCGAGTCCGAGACAGGCTGCCAGCAGCAAGGCAGCGGGTGTGCGAGTGGGGAATGAACGCGGATTCATCGTGCGCCTCCGATGCGAGCCGACAGACCGCCGAGCACGCTGCCAAGTTGAGAGTTGATCTGGGGGCCGATGCCCGAGGTGACCCGGGTTACTGCGCTGGTGTCCACCACCGGCACTGATCGGGTCCCGGTCGACGCCGAGGCCGACTGGGTCAGCAGCCCGGTCACGTTGCCCTGAATGGCGGTGTCGATGCGCAGGGCCGCCATTGAACCGAGCACGTTTGCGCCGGGGCGAGGAATCGGAACCTGGCGAGCTGACGACAGCAGTTCGTCGGTGGCGGACTGCATGCCCGACAGCCCCTGGCCGGTGACCGACTCCAGGCCTCGTACCCCCGAGGCGGCATCGCCCATGGACCCATTCACCTGGTTGGACAGGTTGGCCAGCGGGTTGCGCGGCACCAGAGCGGCGACACCGCTGCCGGTGGTGTCGCCGGATGCCGTGCTGCCAGACAGAATCCGGCGAATCGTTCCGGCCGCCTGCAGCGCACTGGCGCCTGCGGCCGGCGTCGGTCGCGTCATCCCGGTGATGACGCCGGGTGCCACCGCGCCAGAAAGATCCGCGCCGGGCGTCAAGGTCGTAACAGTTGTTCCAGTTGCGCCGACGGGTACCGCGATGCCCGAACCAGGCAGGAAGCTTCCTGGAAGCGTGTCACCGGGGTTGATCGCGCCGGGCGCGGACTGCGCCTGATTGATGGCTGCTCCAGCCGCTCCGGTGACGCTGTTGATCAAGCCGGTGACACTCACCATGCCTTCGGTGTGGGTCCGGTTGATGATCGTGGTGCTGGGATTGGTGATGACCTCGGCGATCACATGGCGCTGGTTCACGACGATAGGCGGGCCGCCGATGGCCTGACGCGGCTCGAGAACCGAGACCACCACGATGCGCCCATCCTCGGCTGCCGAAAACGGCGCGAAGCTTGCCAGCGCGCCGGACACCAGGAGGGCGATCCTGGCGTGTTTCACCGGTGCAGCAAGTTTGGCGAGGGAGGGCATGGTGGTCGCAGTCACGTTGAACTCAGATGACCAGCACTGAGCAAGGCACGTGCCAAGCGAGTTTTCATGCGGGTTTGCGGCCGACGGCTACGAAAACCCTGCCTCCAGATGTAAAACCTGCGGACGTGCGATTCCACACGTCCGCAGGTGCACTGCCATCGATCGGAAGGGTCCGATCGATGCAGGTCAGAGCGATCAGCGCAGGGTCGAGACCACTGCAACCGACAGGGCGTTGGCCTGGGCATTGCCCGCGCCAGTGGCCACGCTCACGCCCATGTTGCCGGTGGCGTGCATCAGCGCGCCGGCCCCGATCATGGAGCTGTTGGCGGAGTCGGTGCTGCGGTACTCCGAGCGGCTGGGCGTGGCCGAACCGGTCGAGGTGGCCGCATTGGAGGTCGCGGTCTGTTCGATGACAGCCGACGCACGGGTCAGGCGGGTGTTGTTCGACTCGATCATCGACAGCTGGTTGGCCTGCGCGTTGCCGGCGCCCGCACTGATGTTCACGCCGATGTTGCCGGAGGCACGCGCCAGGGCGGCTTCCATGACGGCTTCGTTCGGCGAGGCTTCGGTGTTGATGGTGAAGTTGGTCAGCGTGGTCTGCTTGGAGTGGGTGGTCGCGGAGGCGAACACGTCGGTCGCGTCGGTGCTGACGATGGCAGCCGAGTTGCCCTGCAAATTGCCCGAACCAGCGGCGACGTTGATGCCGATGTTGCCGTCGGCCTTGTTGCCGGCCTCGGAGCCGATCACAGCCTTGTTCGGGCTGCGGGCGAGGTTGGCGGTCACGTTGTCGCTGGTCGACTGGACGGTGTTGGCAGCCGCAGTGGCTTCGCCGGCGAGTTCACCGCCGCCTTTCCATTCCATTTCCGAGGAGCTGGTGTCCGAGCGCGCGGCCGACATGACCAGGCTCGAAGACGAAGCGTTGATTTGCGGCGCGGGATCCGCGTCGTCGGCCATGGCAGGCCCGAAGGAGAGGATCAGTGCAGCAGCGATAGCCGAGTGTTTGAGCGAGCGTTTCATGATGTTGTCCAGCCTGAGAGTGGGTTTTGAGGGGTTCAGCTGCCCCGACGATCGAGCCTGCGCGGCACGACCTTCGGATGCCTTCTCCCTTGCAGCATCCATGCCAACCCAGCATTCATGCGGGTTTTCGACTAACGGGGCT
>JBILSK010000554.1:0-2578 GCA_044372165.1 Burkholderiaceae bacterium
TCCACCGATCTGCATGGCCACATGGCGCTCGCCGATCGGCAGGATCGCCATGCCGGCGCGCGGCGCGCGCGCGGCCGTGCCGCCATTGATCAGCGCGCAGAAATTGACGTCGTCGGCCACGATCAGGGACTCGAGCATCGAGACATCGAGAAAGGCACCCTTTCCGGTGCGCGCGCGACGCAGCAGGGCTGCGCAGATCGCGCCGAAGGCGTTCAGTCCGGCCAGCACATCGGCCGCCTGAAGGTTGTTGGCGCGCGGCGGAAAGATCCCGCCGCGATCCAGCTCCATCATTCCGGAAAAGGCATTGACCAGATGCGCATAGGCTTGCATGGAGCGCAGCGGTCCGGTCTGTCCGAAACCGGAGATCGAGCAGTAGACCAGGTCGGGGCGGATCTTGCGCAGGCTGGGTTCGTCAAAGCCGTACTTGGCCATCACGCCCGGCGAGAAGTTCTCCACCACCACATCGGCCTTGCGGACCAGATCGAGCACCAGCTCGCGGGCCTGGGGATGCGCGAAGTCGATGGCGATGCTGCGTTTGCCGGCATTCATGCGGGCGAAATAGGCGCTCTGATCGCCGCGACTCGGATCGAGTTGCAAGCCCGCAAAGCGCACCTCGTCGCCCTCCCCCGGGCGCTCCAGCTTGATGATGGTGGCGCCGAGGTCGGCCATCATCTTGGTGGCATAGGGGCCGGAATAGACGCGGGTGAAATCGACCACCACATAGCCCGACAGGGGCAGGTCGTCCTCATCGCGAGTCAGGGGCGTGGACAGGGGGGAAGCAGACATCGTGTCTCCAGGGTCTCGATCAGGCAGCGCAACGCACCGCAGCGGTTCATTGTGCCGCGCGCGCCTGCCTTCGGTCAGTCCGAGCCGGTTCCGATTTGTTATTTGCGCGCGTTTCATGGCAGAATCCGGCCTCTCGATTGCCAGCCGCGCAGAACAGCAGTGCGGCTGCGCCTCTCGGGCGGTTAGCTCAGCGGTAGAGCACTGCCTTCACACGGCAGGGGTCACTGGTTCGATCCCAGTACCGCCCACCACCTTTCCCTTGTTGCACATCGACGCTCCCGGCAGGAGCGCGAGCATTTCTCACGTTGGCGCATTTGACACGCGCGGGCGTGTACGTTTGCCCTTCGAAGAGGCGCCCCGGCATCAAGTCGACGATTTAAAACATAATTTTTTTTCGGGCACGAAATTCGCTTATCAGGGCTCAGCGCAACACCTGTCGTCATGCGCCCCCCGAATGGAGATTTTTCGTCATGTCCTTGCGATTACCTGGATCGAATCGTTCGGTGCCCTCTGGCCCTGCCATGTGCACCGCTCTTGTCACGAGCATCCTCGGCATGCTGGCCCCGTCCCTCGCCTCAGCCAGTTCCCTGACCTTGACCACCGGCATCACCGGCGCACAGACTCAAATCGACATCAACCACACGTCCTGGTGGACCTTCACCGTACCCGAAAACGACGACCTGTCGGCGTTCTACGGCTACATCACGATGAAGCGCGGGCCCAGCACCACGGCGTCGGTCTACGTGAACTTCTATGCCGGCACCCCGTTCGGACCTGACGGCTATGGATACACCAACCCAACAACACCCGTTTTCGCCACTTCCGGTGCGGTCGGCGCCAACAATCTGACCCAGTCGTTCGTGCAGTACGGCACATCGCCCAATCCAGATCTGTTCAGCTTTGCCGTCACGCCTGTCCTCACGGGGCTCACCGGAGGCACGGTCTACACGGTGGCCATCGTCAGCGATGCCGCCGATACGCAAAGCACGGCGTACTTCATCAAAGGAGGGGCAGCGGCCGCCACTGTCGTAGTCAACCCGAACCGCGTCGCGCCGGATCCGCCGCCACCCCTGGACGCCAACGTCAATGATGTCAGCCTGCCGGGTTCGTTCAGCCTGTTGGGCCTGGGTCTCCTGGCTGCACTGAACGCACGAGGCAAACGCACTGCATGAGCCTTCAGGCCGCGAGCGGAGGGACTCTCCGTTCGCGAATGTGCGCGCAGCAGAAATAAAGCGATTGAGCGACTGGATCACTGCGCGACCTCGCGCCTCGCATCCTCACGCCCAGGTACTCGGGATGGGCGGACATCGGCCAGAAACCATGGAACTGCCGGCCCCCGACAAGCAAAAAGGGCTGTCGCCTTGTGAGCAACAACCCTTTGCCGTTCAACTGCTTAGATGGTCGGGACGGAGGGATTTGAACTCTCGACCCCCTGCACCCCATGCAGGTGCGCTACCAGGCTGCGCTACGCCCCGAAGCCCTTCAGTATATCAGGCTTCATGCAGTGTCATGGCAGCGCATTGACTCACTCCGTCGGCCCTGGATCAGGCTCCAGCCACTTCAAGGCTTCAAGCAAATCCTGGCGAATAGCGGGCAAGGGATCGGCGAGAGAAGGTGTCATCAGATCGACAGAAGCCTCCACCAGGGTGGATGAGGCCTCAACCATGGAAGACGAGGCTTCGAGTGGTGTCTCCAACGCTTCGCGTCGACGCTGCATGCCGGCCGCATCGCCCAGTCGGTTGCGAGCACCACTGATGGTAAAGCCCTGCTCGTAGAGCAGATCGCGGATGCG